>CBRAFF010000218.1:0-3602 GCA_967755155.1 uncultured bacterium | reverse complement strand
TGTCCGCCGCATGCTCCCATATCGGCGCGATCGACAAGGTCCAACAGCCGAAACGGCGCGAATACCAGGAGTGCGCGAAGATGCACTCCTCGTGGGCCCACCTGCGTACCTGCCAGCAGTGCGGCGCGAGGTTGTGCTGCGATTCGTCACCGAACCAGCATGCCAGCAAGCATGCCCACGCCAGCCATCACCCCGTCGTCGCCTCCGCCGAGATCGGCGAGCGCTGGCTCTACTGCTACCCCGACGACGAGATGGTCGAATACTGAAGCGCCGCCGTCTCCTGACCGCTACCTGCCGATGCCAACCGACCCCTTGCCGGGAAACACCTGTGCTGAGCAGTCAAGAAGTTGAAAGGGAACGGATTTGGTAGCGCTACCGGGAATCGAACCCGGGTTTGAAGATTGAGAATCTTCCGTCCTAACCCCTAGACGATAGCGCCACTGGGAACGAGCGGGCAGCCGGCAGGAAGCAGCCAGCAGAAGAAAATTATAACAAAAGCCCCGAATACATCGGGGCTTGGGTGTTTCCGGGTCTCCCGGTCAGTTGAGCCGCTTCTCGATGGCGTCGACGATGGTCTTTACCACCTTCACGCGGGCCCAGTACTTGTTGTTGGCCTCGACCGCGGTCCAGGGAGCGTGCGGGGTGGAGGTATGCAGCAGCATGTCCTCGACCGCGCCCCAATACTCGTCCCACTTGGCCCGGTTCCGCCAGTCCTCTTCCGTCAGTTTGTAAGAGCGGTAGGGATCGAGCTCGCGGCTCTTGAAGCGGCGGAGCTGTTCCTCCTTGGTCAGGTGCAGCCAGAACTTGCAGATGACCATGCCGTAGGAGTGCTGGTGCGCTTCCATCTCGTTGATCTCGCTGTAGGCGCGACGCCACTCGTCGTCGTGGCAGAAGCCTTCCACCCGCTCCACCAGGACGCGGCCGTAGTAAGTGCGGTCGAAGATGGCCATGTGGCCGGCGCGGGGCAGATTGCGCCAGAAGCGCCACAGGTAATGATGGGTCTTCTCGTCGCCGCGGGGGGCGGCGTAGGCGGAGACGGTGTAGCCGCGGGGGTCGAGCGTCTCGGTGACGCGCTTGATGGCGCCGCCCTTGCCCGCCGCATCCCAGCCTTCGAACATGCAGAGCACCGGGATCTGGCGCTTGAAGGCCTCGAACTCCAGCTCGCGCAGGCGCACCTGCACGGCGCGGATCTGCTCGTCGTACTGCTTCTCCGAGAGCTTGCGGTTCATGTCCAGTTTCTCAAGCATGGGCGACCTCCTCCTTGCGTTCCTCGGCGCGGGCGCGGGCGGAATCGGTGACGGCGCGCTCGGCGCGAGCTTCCTTGGTGGCGGCCCGGGCAGCCGCGGTGCGGGAGACGGCCGCGGGTATTGCCTTGCGCCGCGCCAGCGCCTCCTCGATCTTCTTCACCAGCGTCTGGTAGATCTTCACCCGCGCCCAGCGCAGGTCGTTGGATTCCACCACCGTCCAGGGGGCGTGCGTGGTGTGCGTCTTGGCCAGCATTTCTTCCGCCGCCGTCAACCAGCGGTCGTATTGCTTGTGATGCCGCTTGTACTCCTTGGTGATCTTCCAGCGCATCAGCGGGTCGGCCTGGCATTCGCGGAAACGCTTCTTCTGCTCCTTCTTGGAGATATGCATCCAGAACTTGATGAGCACCTGGCCGTCGTCGGTGAGCCAGCGCTCGAACTCGTTGATCTGCTGGTAGGCCTCGCGCCATAGCTTTTTCTTCACCAGCTTGTCGCAGCGTTCCACCAGCACCCGGCCGTACCAGGAGTGGTCGAGGACTGCCATCTCGCCGTCGTTGGGCAGGGCGACCTGGTAGCGCCACAGGAAGTGGTAGCGCTGCTCCAGGGCCGAGGGCGGCGAGCCCGAACGCACGCGGAACAGCCTCGGATCCAGCTTCTCGGTGAGCTTCTTGATCACCTGGCCTTTGCCCGCCGTGTCCCAGCCTTCCAGGCAGATGATGACCGGCAGCTCCGCTTCCTGGGCGGCGTACTGCAGCTTGCGCAGGCGTTCCTGCAGTTCGGTCATGGCTTTGCTGTAGGTCGGCTTCGCTAGCTTCTTCTTCAGGTCGAGGGTTTCGAGCATTGTGCCTCTCGGAGACAGCCCTTCCGGCTGTCGGCTTGGTTTCATCCACTCCCTGGATGTTCGAGTCGGGGAACGGGAGAAAGAGGAGGGCTTTTTATCACGGCAGCGCGAACGGCACAAGTTTTTGTGCTGTAGAATCGCCTCCGAAATCCCTCTTGACAGCCTCCCGGCCGTTGTAGCAGACTCACTTTAAGGCGAATGAAAAGCGAAGATAGACGCCGAGGGCTACCTGCCCTCCCCGTCCAACTCCCCTTTTGACAGGCCTTTGCGAGGGATACCCCATGCCGGCGGCAGAGCTTCGCGCCCTAATCGAAACCCGGGTGGAGAAGCGACTGGGAGGGCGCTTCCCTGCTGCGCTGGGCTGGCGGCCGAGGCTGGCGGCGCCGACCGTCCCCACCGGCATCCCGGAGGTGGACTCGCTCACCGGCGGCCTGCCGCGGGGCGCGCTCACCGAGATCTGCGGGCCAGGGTCGTCGGGACGCACCGCGCTCCTGCTCTCCCTGCTGGGGGAGTTCACCCGGCGCCAGGAACTGTGCGCCCTGGTGGACGCGGGCGACAGCTTCGATCCGGCGTCGGCCGCGGCTGCGGGGGTGGACCTGGGGCGGGTGCTGTGGGTGCGGTGCGGCAAGGTGGAACAGGCGCTGCGGGCCGCCGACCTGGTGCAGCAGGCGGGCGGTTTCGGGCTGGTGGCGCTGGACCTGGGCGATGTGCCGGCGGCGACGGCGCGGCGGGTTCCGCTGACCTCCTGGTTCCGCTTCCGCCGGGCGGTGGACGAGACCCCGGCGGCGCTGCTGCTGCTTACTCAGGAAGCCCTCACCGGGACCTGCGCCGCGCTCACGCTCCAGCTCGCAGCCACGGCGCCCGCCGAGCCGCCGAAACTGCCGGCGCATGCGCGGCGGCTGGGCGGATTCTCCGTCGCCGTCGAAGTGGCGCGTTCCGCGTTGGCGCGGCGCCCGGGGAGCGGGAGCAAAGCAGCCTTCACCACCGACTTATGACCCGGCTTCTCTCATGTTCTTCGCCGCCATCTACGTCCCTGACTTTGTGGTGGAAGCGGTGGTGCGCGCCGAGCCGCGACTGTACGGAGCCAGGGTCGCGATCGTGGATGGGATTCCGCCACTGATGAAAGTCGTCGCCGCCAACTCGAAGGCGCGCGCCGCCGGGATGGAGGCGGGGATGTCGAAGACCGAAGCGGAGGCGATGCCCGGCCTGGTGCTGCGGCCGCGCTCGCCGGCGCTCGAAGTCGCGGCGCACGCGGCGCTGCTCGAATGCGCGCAGGCCTTCTCGCCGCGCGTGGAAGAGGCGGCGGCGGACACGCTGCTGCTCGACCTGGCCGGCCTGGAGCCGCTCTTCGGCCTGCCGCAGCCGATGGCACAGGAGCTGGCGCGGCGCGTGCGCGAACTGGGATTCGAGGCGCGCGTCGCCGTGGCTGCAAATCCCGACGCCGCGGTGCACGCCGCCCGCGGCTTTCCCTGCGTCACCTTCATCCCCCCAGGCCGCGAGGCTGCGACCCTCGGCCC
>CBRAFF010000217.1:0-3619 GCA_967755155.1 uncultured bacterium | reverse complement strand
CGATCTGTCCGGGCCGCAGGATGGTGCGTTCAAACTGCACGCTCTCGATGGGCGCGGCGGGTCTGACGTTCAATCCGGCGCCGTTGGTGAACACGAACAGCGCGATCACCCCCGCCAGCAGCAGGACCGGCACCAGCAGGAGCGCCAGCGTGTGCAGCGCGGGCTTCCGGGGTGGAACCGATGTGGGAGCGGTGGTCACACGCTATGCCTCCACCTGGAATACGCCCGTCCAGCCCAGTTCCGCGAACTCGGTCTTGTGAGCGTGGAACATGTACCGGCCGGGATACTTGTAGCGGAATTCCAGGATGCCGCGCTGGCCCTGCATCAAGGCGATGGTATCGGTGAACTCCCCGGGCGTGAGGCTGGTGCCAGTGGGATAGTAGTGAAAAAAATTCGCGTGCAGGTGGAACGAGTTGATGGGATCGAACTCCAGGACGTTCACCAGATAGATGCGCACCAGCTCGTTCACCTTGAGCCGGATGGGATGCTTGTCGTGGTCGTAGTGGAACGGGATGCCGTTCACGACGTAAAAGTCGTTCTTCCCGTCGAAGTCCACGTCGAATCCGCTCATCACCATCACGAACTCGTGGTCGGCCTTGGGCCGGCCCTCCTTGGGGTCGATGAGGAACGCGCCGTACAGCCCTTTGGAGATGTGCTTGGCCAGGGGAGTGGTGTGGCAGTGATACAGGTGAAGGCCGAAGGGTTCGGCGTCGAACTCGTAGACGTACTTTCCGCCGGGCTGGACCACGCCGGAAGCCGCGTCAAACACCCCGTCCATGTTGCCGGGGTGGATGCCGTGGAAGTGCATGCTGTGCTCATGATCGCCGGCGTTGAAGAAGTTGATGCGCACCCGGTCGCCCTGCCGGACGCGCAGGGTGGGCCCGGGGATGCGCCCGTTGTAGGTCCAGGCCGCGAACTCCAGGCCGGGAACCACTTCCACCGACTGGTTCTGCGCGATCACGGTGTACTCGCGCAGCGTCTGGCCGCTGGGCAGCTTGCTGACCAGGCCGGCATCAAAGTCGGTCAGGATGTCGGTGGGGTTAAAGCCGTTCTTCTTGTGGTCCACCTCGCCGACCACTGCAGGCATGAGGTGCGGGGCGTGCCCATGGCCCGAATGAGACGGCTGGGCGTAGGTCTTGCGCGACCTGTCGAGCGAAACACCTACCGCGGCGACCCCGACGAGACCGGCGCCACCCAGGCCGGCCTTCAAGAGGCTGCGCCGCGAGATCGATGGCTTCGCTGTCTCGGGGGCGGGCGTGTCCTGCGAGGGTTCTTTCATCGTGTTCCTCGCGGTCTCCGGCGCCCGCGGAACAGCTGGGGCAGGCTGGAGGTCTCGGGTTCGGAGCGCCGGGGGCGGGTGGCCACGTAGGGTGCCTCGCTGAAGACAACACCCTTATCCTACATTAACCATGATTAACTTTACACAATTACCTGTGATTTATGTACGTAGGGGCGTGACCCAGACCTTTTCCGCCACCGGGCCGCCCAGAGAGACGCGTCCGGAGGCGGTGCGTACGCTCATGGTCTGGTCGTAGTTGCGGGCCAGGACCTTGACGCGCACCCCGGGGCGGATGCCGCGCTCTTCCAGGAACTCCAGCAGGCCGCGGTCGCGCTCGTAGACGCTGCTCACGGTATAGCTGCGGCCGGGATCCCCCTCGGCCAGCAGGTGCATGCCGCGGCGGCGGCGATTGGCGGGCCGCTCCGGAGTCACCAGGTTGCCGTGGGGACAGATGCCGCCGCGCCCCAGCTTGCGGGCCAGCTTGGCTTCGAAGTCCGCGGAGACGGCGTGTTCCAGGCGCTCGGCCTCGTCATGCACCTTGGTCCACTCCATGCCGAAGACTTCCGCCAGCATGCGCTCGATGAGGTGGTGGCGGATGGCGGTGCGCCCGGCGATCTGGCGGCCGGAGGCGGTCAAGCGAACGCGGCCGTCCTTGTCCACGCGCACCAGGCCGTCCTTCTTCAGGCGGCGCAGGGCCATTGTCACCGCCGGCGGCGAGACGGAGAGCCAGTGCGCCAGCGTGGCCGAGATGACGCTGCGGCCTTCGCTCTCCGCCTCCAGGATGGCCTTGAGGTAGTCTTCTTTCGAGACGGTGATGAGAGATTTCGGCATTTGGGTGCGCGCTTCTCCGGCCTGGGGCCTGATTTCATTATACTTTGTAGTTAACCCCGCTTAACCCGGAAATCGAGCGCACCCCGCCGCGAGGGGAGTTTGACTTTGCCCGGTCCCATCCCTACCCTGTGATTCTGCGTTGTTTTTTTACCCATGGGCATGAAAGTCCTGGTCATCGGAGGCGGCGGGCGCGAGCACGCGCTGGTGTGGAAGCTGCGCCAGTCTGCGCGCGTCTCGGAAGTCGTGTGTGCGCCCGGCAACGGCGGCATTTGCGAGGAAGCCGAGTGCGTCGCGGTCGACGTCCGCAACCTGGACGCACTGGTGGAACTCGCCACCCGCCTGCGCCCTGACCTGACCGTGGTGGGGCCGGAGCTGCCGCTGACCCTGGGCGTAGCCGATGAATTCGCCCGCCGCGGCCTGCCCGTCTTCGGACCCACCCAGGCCGCCGCCCGGCTGGAATCGAGCAAGAGCTTCGCCAAGGAGTTCATGCAGCGCTACCAGGTGCCCACGCCGCACTACGCCATCTGCGCCTCGGCAGAGGACGTGAAGCATGCGCTGGCGCACTTTCATCCGCCCATCGTGGTGAAGGCCGACGGCCTGGCCGGGGGCAAGGGCGTGGTCATCGCCCAGACCAAGGAAGAGGCAGCAACGGTGGCCGGCGAGATGCTGAGCGGCAAGCTGCTGGGCGAGGCCGGCGCCACGGTGGTGCTGGAAGAGTTCCTGGAGGGCGAAGAGCTCTCCTTCCTGGTGATGAGCGATGGCGAGCGCGTGGCGCCGCTGGCGGCGTCGCAGGACCACAAGCGGGTGGGCGACGGCGACACCGGCGCCAACACCGGCGGCATGGGCGCCTACTCCACCGACGCGCTGCTCGACCCGCAGATGCGCGAGTGGTTGCTCACCCACGTGGCCCGTCCGGTGGTGGCGGGCATGCGCGCCGAGGATTCCGAGTATCGCGGCATCCTTTATTGCGGGCTGATGATGACCGCGCGCGGCCCCATGGTGCTGGAGTTCAACTGCCGCTTCGGCGACCCGGAAACCCAGGCCATCCTCATGCGCCTGGAGAGCGACCTGGTGGAAGCGCTGGAAGCCGCCATCGAAGGCCGCGTGAGCGACGGCGATTTCAAGTGGTCGGCGGACGCCGGCGTCTGCCTGGTGGTGGCCGCCGGTGGCTATCCCGCGAGCTACGAGTCGGGAAAACAGATCTCCGGATTGGAAGAAGCGGCGAACGTCGAAGGCGTGAAGGTCTTTCACGCCGGAACCAGCCGGCGCGATGGCGCGTTCTACACCGGGGGCGGGCGCGTGCTGGGCGTTACGGCCCGCGGCGCCGACCTGGAAGCCGCGGTGGGGCGCGCGTATTCCGCGGCGGAGAAGATCCGCTTTGAGGGGATGCACTATCGCAAGGACATTGCGGCGAGAGCGCTGAAGCCAGCGGCAAAGTAAAAACCAAGCGAACCACGAAGGAAGAAGAGGGACGGATGGCAGAGAAGCCACTGGTATCCATCGTGATGG
>CBRAFF010000216.1:0-3625 GCA_967755155.1 uncultured bacterium | reverse complement strand
AACTCACTACGTCGTTGACCATCACCGTGCCGGCCTGGATGCGGCGGGCGAGAGCTTCGCCACGGGCGCGGTCGCGGGTCCAGACGCTGGCCGCCAGGCCGAACTCGGAATCGTTGGCCAGGCGCAGGGCCTCTTCGTCGTCGTCAAAGGGCATGACGGGCAGCACCGGGCCGAAGGTTTCCTGGCGCATGATGCGCATGGCGTGGGTGACGTCGGCGAGCACGGTGGGCGCGTAGAAGTTGGCGCCCAGCTCGGGCCGCAGGCAGCCGCCGGTGAGCAGGCGGGCGCCGCGGGCGCGGGCTTCCTCGACGTGCGCTTCCACGATGCGCAACTGGCGCTCATGGATGAGCGGGCCGACGTCGATGGAAGGGTCCATGCCGTTGCCGACGCGCAGGCGCTCGGTCTTGTCCACGCAGGCTTCCAGGAACTTTTCGTAGAGGCGGCGGTGGACGTAGCAGCGCTCGACGGAAAGGCAGGTCTGCCCGGCATTGACGAAGGCGCCCCAAACGGCGGCGCTCGAGACCACGTCGAGGTCGGCGTCGTCGAGCACCACCATCGGGTCCTTGCCGCCCAGCTCGAGCACTACCGGGACCAGGCGCGCGGCCGCGGCCAGGGCGACGCGCTTCCCCGTGGGCACGCTGCCGGTGAAGATGAGCTTGTCGACGCTCGATTCGGTGAGGGCGGCGCCGGTGGAGCCATCGCCGACTACCACCTGGAAGAGGTTTGCCGGTAATCCTGCTTCGAGCAGCAGGCGCTCCAGTTCGAGGGCGCACAGCGGAGTGAACTCCGAGGGCTTGAGCACGACGGCGTTGCCGGCGACCAGCGCGGCCAGGGTCTCGCCGGCGGGCACGGAGAAGGGATAGTTCCACGGAGAGATGATGCCGACCACGCCCCAGGGCGAGCGCAGGAGGCGTCCGGACTTGGCCTTCATCGCAGGATTGCCGTGGCGGACGCGCTCGGGCGCGAGAACACGCGGCGCGTTGCGGATGCAGTAGCGGGCCGCGTCGAGCACAACGACGACCTCCGTCAGCAGGGCCTCGACCACCGGCTTCCCGGCCTCGCGGGTGATGAGCTCGGAGACTTCGCGCTTCGCGGCGTGCAGCCGCTTCTGGAACTCGCGCAGGACGCGCACCCGCTCCCGCACCGGGAGCTGGGCCCAGGAGGGTTGGGCCGCGCGGGCGCGGGCGACAGCGGCCTGGACGTCGGCCGCGGAGGCGGATTCGAACTCGCGCAGCACTTCGCCGGTCGCCGGGTTGGTGGAGGCGATGCGGGACGCGATCGTTGCTTCCGTTGCCATCTGACCTCAGAGCTAAAGCCCGTGTGCCGCCCCTACGGGGCTTGGGATCTTTTGTTCCTCTCACCCAGCCCTTCCGGGCTGGGCTAATCTCTTTCGGCCCTGCGGGCCTGCGCCCGGGCGCGATGAACCATCTTAATTCCGCCCGGGGGCCCGTGTTCTGCATTTTGCATTCTTAATTTTGCATTTTGCATTCGCGTCAGTATTCCACGCTCACCAGGCAGAGGCCGCTGGCGGGGGCGGTGGAGCCGGCGGCGGAGCGGTTCTTCGATTCCAGGATGCGGCGGAAGCCGGCCTCATCGAGCGAGCCCTTGCCCACCAGCAGGAATGTCCCCACCAGGTTGCGCACCATGTGGTGGAGGAAGCCGGAGCCGCGGACGGTGTAGATGAGCTCGTCTCCCTGGCGCTCCCAGGCGGAGGAGAAGATGGTGCGGACGTTGGTGCGCGCGGGCGAGTCGCCCGCGCCTACACGAGCCTTCGCATCCACACGGGCTTGCGCGGGCGAGTCGCCCGCTTCCACACGAGCCTTCGCATCCACACGGGCTTGCGCGGGCGAGTCGCCCGCTTCCACACGAGCCTTGCCGACCTCGGGATCCACGGCGGCGAAGGAGGTGAAGTCGTGCTCGCCCACCACCCAGGGGGCGGCGCGGCAGATGGCGGCGTCGTCCAGGGGAAAGGGGTGGTGGTAGACGTAGCGGGCCAGGAAGGGCGGGCAGATGCTGGCGCGGAAGATGCGATAGCGATAGGTCTTGGCCCGGGCGGAGTGCCGGGCATGGAAACCAGGTGGCGCGTCCTCGACGCTCAGGACGCGGATGGCCGGGGGCAGCAGGTCGTTGAGGGCGCGGACAAGGTTTGCGGCCGGGATGGCGGAGTCGTGGTCGCTGTCCAAGGCGCAGGAGGCCACCTGGGCCAGGGCGTGGACCCCGGCGTCGGTGCGGCCCGAGCCCTGGGGCAGGACGCGCGTTCCCGTCACCTGCTCCAGGGCGGCGGCGAGGGCTCCCTGCACCGTGGGGCGCCCCGGCTGCACCTGCCAGCCGGAGAAGTCCGCGCCGTCGTAGCTGAGCACGAGCTTGAGGTTGCGCGCCATTCCCTGAAACCTGCCTTCGGGCCTTGTGCCTGCGCCCGGTGCGATATACTAGCCGCTTCGCTTCCGGAACCACATCGGGCCTGGGACCTGCCGGCGGGCGAAATGAGGAACCATCGCCCCTCGATTTCCGTAGAAAGCTGTTGACGGTTCGAGACTTGGGCAGTCTGTGTAACGAATGCCATTCTAGTTACGGGAGATGAGGGAATGCGCTTTTCGCGTGCTTTTTTGAGGATTTCGATGACTTTGGGGCTGTGCCTGCTGGTGGCGGCCATGGCGGCCGCGCCCACCCTGGCCCAGGATGCCTCCAGCAGCGGGGATCCGGTAGCGGTCGCGGCGCAAACCGAGGCCTCGCCCCAGGCGCCGCCTCCGGCCGCTCCTTCGAGCCAGGTGCAGGTGCAGACGCGGAAGGACTACTCCAAGCCGCTCTCGCACTTCCCCAACCCCATCCGGCCTTACCTGCCGCGACACGTGCCGGAGCCGGTCTTCTCCAACGCGCCGCGCATCGACCAGTTGATGCGGGATGGCAAGCTGATGCTCTCGCTGAACGACGCCATCGCGCTGGCGCTGGAGAACAACCTGGACCTGGCCATCGCGCGCTATAACCTCTCCATCGCCGATACCGACATCCTGCGGACCAAGGCGGGCGGGTCGGCCCGCGGCGTGGCCACCGGACTGGTGCAAGGCACCCCCGGCGGCGGCGGAACGGGCGGCGGCGGCGGAACGGGCGCCGGCGGCACCACGGGGGGCGCGGGCGGCGCGGGAACCGGGACCTCGGGATTGGTCACCTCCACCCTGGGCGTGGGCACGGCGGTGGATTCCTTCGACCCCAGACTCAGCGCCAACTTGCTCATCAATCACGCCTCGTTCCCGCTGTCGAACACGGTGACCACAGGAACCAGCACGCTTTCGCAGAATCTGGGAACGGCGGATTTCACTTACACCCAGGGTTTCCACACCGGCACCGCGATGCAGGTGGACTTCAACAACACGCGCACCACCACCAACAGCCTGTTCAGCAGCCTATCGCCGCAAGTGAGTTCGAACTTCCGCCTGACGCTGCGGCAGCACCTGCTGGCCGGCTTCGGGCTGGGGCCCAACACGCGCTTCATCCGCATCGCCAAGCACAACCGGGAGATCTCCAACGCCGGCTTCAAGCTGCAGGTGATCGCCACCGTCAGCCAGATCCAGAACATCTACTGGGACCTGGTGAACGCCTACGAGGACGTGAAGGTGCGGGAGCGCTC
>CBRAFF010000215.1:0-3627 GCA_967755155.1 uncultured bacterium | reverse complement strand
CAAGCTGCGGCAGCAGCGCTCGAGGCGAGCGAGACGAAGTGGCGGCGGGAGAGGGCCATGTGCCGGTGGTGGTGTGAGTTTTTATCAGATGTAGAGCCATCGTGCAACACGATGCCCCGCATTGACACCACCACCTCCCACTCCCTAGACTCTCCGTGAGTACCCATGCCCTGGCTGCAGAACAAGTTCGAAAAGAACTTCCTAATTACCACCGTGGACTACGTGTTCAACTGGGCGCGGAAGTCGGCGCTGTGGCCCATGACCTTTGGCCTGGCGTGCTGTGCCATCGAGATGATCGCCTCGTCCACGGCGCGCTTTGACATTGCGCGCTTCGGGTCGGAGGTCTTCCGTCCCAGCCCCCGGCAGAGCGACCTGATGATCGTGGCCGGCACCGTGACCCTGAAGATGGCGCCGGTGATCCAGCGCATCTACGCGCAGATGCCCGATCCCAAGTGGGTGATCTCCATGGGCGCGTGCTCCTCGGTGGGCGGCCCCTTCAACACCTACGCCGTGCTGCAGGGTGTGGACAAGATTGTGAACACCGACGTCTACGTAATCGGTTGCCCGCCGCGTCCGGAGAACTTGTTCTACGCGCTGCTCAAGCTGCAGGACAAGATTGACCACATGTCGCTGGCCAAGCGGCCGACGGAAGTGCGCCTGGAGGAGAACATGGTGGAGAACTTCAAGCGGCAGGTGATGATCGCGCAGACGCTACAACCCCGCTAGTTGCCAGTGGTCAGTGGCCAGTTGCCAGTTGCCAGAGACGAGCCCATGGCTGAATTCGTGAAAATCGGCAGCAAGGGCGACCTGCCCGGCAGCGACGAGGCCAAAGAGTTTCCCTGCGGGGAGAACAAGATAATTTGCGTGGCTAATGTGGGCGGCGAGCTCTCGGCGCTGGACAACATTTGCTTGCACCGCGGCGGGCCGCTGGGACAGGGCGTAGTGGCCGACGGCACCCTCATCTGCCCCTGGCACGGCTGGCAGTACAACCCCAAAACCGGCCAAGCCATTCACAGCCCCGACGCCAAGGTCGCGGTCTATCCCATCAAGGTGGAAGGCGACGACGTGATGGTAGAGATATAGAAGGCAGCAAGCAGGAAGCAGGGAGTCAACAATCCAGTGAGCCCCGTCACCCATTTTCTTTTCGGCTGGATGGTGGCCAACACCGGCGGACTGCAGCGCCGCGACCGCGCGCTGGTAGCCATAGCCGGCGTGATTCCCGACGTGGACGGGCTGGGCGCGCCGGTGGAAGTCCTGACCAAGAACTGGGAGCGGCCGCTGGCCTGGTTTTCCGAATACCACCACACGTTCCATAACATCACCTTCGCGGTCGTGGTTTCGGTGCTGGCATTTGCTGTGGCCACGCGACGATGGAAGACGGCGTTGATGGTGTTCCTGAGTTTTCACCTGCACCTGCTCTGCGATCTGGCGGGAGCGCGCGGGCCCGACGGCCACCAGTGGCCCATTCCCTACCTCAAGCCGTTTTCCGATGCCTGGGAGCTTACCTGGAGCGGACAGTGGGCACTTAACGCCTGGCCCAACTTCGCCCTCACCGGAATCCTGCTGATTGCAACCTTCTACCTGGCGTGGCGGCGCGGTTTTTCGCCGCTGGAAATTGTTTCCCTGCGCGCCGACCGGGCGTTCGTGGGCACGCTGCACCAGCGCTTCCCGCGGGAAGAGAAGGATTCTGAGGTCACCCATGCCTGAGACTTTCCGGCAGTACAAACAACGCATCCTGAGTTACACCGGCGGACGCAAACCGCTTCCCATGTTGCGTGCGGCGCCCAGGCGCCTGCAATCTTTGCTGCGCGGGCGGAGCCGTAAACAACTGGCTCGCAGGCCAGCGCCGGGGAAATGGTCGGTGGCTGAGATTGTGGCGCACCTCTCTGAGGTCGAGATCGTGGTGGGATGGCGCCTTCGCATGATGCTGAGCCAGAGCGGCACTCCCATCCAGGCCTTCGACCAGGACCTGTGGGCGAAGGGCGGCCGGTACGCGCGGCGCGAGGCACGGCACTCGCTGGCGCTTTTCCGGGCGATTCGGGAGGCCAACCTGCGGCTGCTGGAGTCGCTCTCCGCGAAGCAGTGGAAGCACTACGGCATGCACTCCGAGCGCGGGCGGGAGTCCATTGCGGACTATGCGGACCTGCTCGCCGGCCACGACGTGAATCACCGGCTGCAGATCGCGAACATCCTGAAGAAATGAGTGCAGCGCCCTGGCCCCCGGACACTCTCCGCGGCCTTCAGAGCGATCGTTGGTCATGCAGTTCAAACTGCATCTCCAACAATCCGCATCGCCTCCCCCTACGACGCAATCTATGGCAGACTATTCTGCACTCCCGGAGGATTTCATGAAGAACATGCTGCGGCAGTTGGCTGTGATCGGAGTGGTAGGGCTCATGGCGAGCGCGGCCTGGGCGGATGTGAAGGCTCGCACCAAGACCACGACCGCCGGCCACGCGGGCGAGTCCACGGTGTACATCAAGGGCGCTCGCCAGCGCAGCGAGATGACCATGGGTCCGGGGATGACCTTGATTCAGCTGCAGCAGTGCGACCAGAAGCGCATGGTGCAGATCAACAACAGTTGCAAGGTGTACATGGTGACGCCAACGGAAGAGGAGAACCCCAAGGCAGAGGCGGCGGCGCCGCCTGCCGCCAAGCCGGCATCCAGCAAGCCTCGACGCGGCGGAGTGATGACCTTCGTGTCCACCACCACCGATACCACCGAAAGGAAGACGCTGTTCGGCTACGTGGCGCGCCACCTCAAGAGCACCATGAAGTCCGAATCGTCGCCCGACGCGTGCAACAAGAGTGACTTCCGCGTGGAAGCCGACGGCTGGTATGCCAACTTGTCCGTCGGCCTCACCTGCTCGGCCTCACCCAGTGCCGGCATGGGCGCCGGCGGCCCTGGCGCCCCGCCGGATTGCCAGGACCGCATCCGTTTCCGCCGCACCGGCCCCAATCCCGGGTACGCGCTGCAGGAAACCCGGACCATTTACAGCGGCGGGCAGTCCTTCACCACCACCACGGAGACCCTGGAACTTTCGAAAGCTCCGCTGGATGACGCGCTGTTTGAGATTCCTGCCGGCTACCGCGAAGTGACCAGCCAGCAGGAACTCATGTGCATGGGTGACATGCAGTCCATGATGGCGAAGGCCATGAAGGGCGAGATGAGCGAAGAGGAACTGGCCGCCGCCGCGGGAGCAGCCGCCGCATCGCGCCCGGGCGCGAGCAAGGGCGCGGGCAAACTGCGAATCGGGGTGGTGGGCTTTGTGAACCAGACCCAGAGCTCGCTGGCGATGGAAGCTCCGCGGCAACGGCTGGTGGACGAGATCCTCGCCCGCGAAGTCGATGCCATCCACCTGGATCAGACCACCCCCGAGGAGATTGTGGCCGAAGCCCGCCAGAAGGAATGTGACTTCATCCTTTATACCGTCGTCACCAAGCTCAAGCAGGCGGGCGGCAAACTGGGAGGCATGTTCGGCAAGGTTACCGGAGGCGCCGCGGGTGCCGGTAAGTACGAGGTCGCGGTGAACTTCCGCCTCTTTGCCACGGGCGATGACGGCGCGCGCCTGGCATCTACGGCCACCACCAAGGGTGAGGGCGAGGCGAGCGAAGTGCTGGCTCTAG
>CBRAFF010000214.1:0-3644 GCA_967755155.1 uncultured bacterium | reverse complement strand
CGCGATGACCTTGCCGCCGCTCTCCCCCGCGCCCGGGCCCAGGTCGAGGATGCGGTCGGCGGCGCGCATGATCTCGGCGTCGTGCTCCACCACCAGGATGGTGTTTCCCAGGTCGCGCAGCTCGTGCAGGATCTGGATGAGCCGCTTGGTGTCGCGCGAGTGCAGCCCGATGGAAGGCTCGTCCAGCACGTAGAGCGAGCCTACCAGCCGCGAGCCCAGGGACGTGGCCAACTGGATGCGCTGCGCCTCGCCGCCCGAGAGCGTCGAGGACAACCGGTCGAGCGTCAGGTATTCCAGGCCTACCTCGTTCAGGAACTTCAGCCGGTCGCGGACCTCCTCCAGTATCTTTCCCGCAATCTCCATCTGTTGCGGCCGCAACTCCAGGCCGGCAAAAAAGGCCACGGCCTGCTCCACCGTCATGCGGCAGAGGTCGCAGATGTTCTTCCCCGCGATGCGCACCAGGCGCGCCTCCTCCCGCAGCCGCGCGCCCTGGCACTCGGGACAAAGCGCGTAGCCGCGGTAGCGGCTCAGGAAGACGCGCACGTGCAGCTTGTACTTCTTGCGCTCTAGGTGCTTGAAGAAGCCCTGCACCCCGGGAAACTTGCCGTCGCCTTCGAGCACCTTCTGCTGCGCCTCCGCGTCCAGACGCGACCAGGGCACGTCGAGAGGGATGTCCTGGATTCGCGCCACGCGCTTCAGTTCGGCCAGCAGGAAGCGGTACTTGGGCTTGGTCCAGGGCTCGATGGCGCCCTCGGCCAGCGTCTTCGACTTGTCGGGGATGACCAGGTCGAGGTCGAAGTCGATGGTGTTGCCGAAGCCCTGGCAGCGCGGGCAGGCGCCGTAGGGATTGTTGAAGGAGAACAGCCGCGCCTCGGGCTCCTCGTAGCGCAGGCGGCACTGCTTGCACTCGAAGCGCTGGGCGAAGCGCAGAGTCCGGGGCGGCTCGGATTCGCCCTCCCGCGGCACGGTTTCGAAGACGGCCTCGCCGGACTCGTGGTAGCAGATCTCGGTGGCGTCTACCAGGCGCGCGCGCACGTCAGGCGCGACCGCGATGCGGTCCACCAGGAGAAACACCGGTTGCGTAAAGTCCACGTCCAGCAGCGACTCGGGCGTGGAGAACTCGAAGATCCGGCCGCCCTGGTAGAGCCGGTTGAATCCGCGGCGGCGCAACTCGAAGAGCCGCGCCTTGAACGCAACCGCGTCCTTCAGGGCCGCGGCCGTCTCCGCCTTCTTCTTCCGGCCGCGCGGCTTCTCCGGCTCCGCGACCGGCGCCACCGGCGCTTGCAGCGGGAAGAGCACGTTCAGGCGCACGCCCTCGCCCAACTCTAGGACGCGTTCGGCCACCTCGTCCACCGTGTCCTTCTTGACCTCAGCGCCGCACTGGCGGCAGTAGGTGGTGCCCACGCGGGCGTAGAGCAGCCGCAGGTAGTCGTAGATCTCGGTGGCGGTAGCCACGGTCGAGCGCGGGTTACGCGTGGTGTTCTTCTGCCGGATGGCGATGGCGGGCGCGATGCCGTCGATGAAGTCCACGTCCGGCTTCTCGATGCGCTCCAGGAACTGCCGCGCGTAGGCGGAAAGCGACTCCACGTACCGCCGCTGCCCCTCGGCGTAAATGGTGTCGAAGGCCAGCGACGACTTGCCCGAGCCTGAGACCCCGGTCACCACCGTCAGGG
This sequence comes from uncultured bacterium, assembly GCA_967755155.1. Classification (GTDB taxonomy): domain Bacteria; phylum Acidobacteriota; class Terriglobia; order Terriglobales; family Acidobacteriaceae; genus DASYVL01. The sequence goes on along the minus strand of CBRAFF010000214.1, from coordinate 1,971 downwards.
TGTTGTGGGGGATCTCGAAGTCGATGTTCTTCAGGTTATGGACCCGGGCGCCGCGGACTACGATGCTCTCGGTGGGCATGAGAAGAATGGCCGGCCGGCACCCAGACGCCTCCGTCGAGCGCTGCCGAACCTTTGATTATAGTCTGGAAGCGTGGAGTGCGAGGGGCGCGGGAACGCTCAGGAATCCTGCTGGCCGTCGGGGTTGCTACGGTTGCGATAACGGAAGGCGGCGCCGGCGATGAGTCCCATGATGCCCAGGGTAGGGAAGAGCAGCACGGCCACGGCGCGGGTGAGCACCTTGCGCCCGCTCTCGCCGGTGGCGCGGGCGCTCGCAGAGCACATGGCGCAGCCCTGTCCCACCGCCGGCGCGGTCAGCGCCAGCAGCAGCACGAGGACCAGCGCGTATCGCCGCAGCTTCATTTCACTCCCAACTGTAGCACGCGCAGGGCGTCGGGGAAGAAGATGCACATCAGCGTGAGGCAGACCACCACCGAAGTCATGAGCACGATCTTCATGCGCGCCACCTCGAACTTCAGGTGCATGAAGTAAGCGATGATGAGCGCCGCCTTGATGACCGAGAGCCCCATCAGGACGATCAGCATGTGCAAGGGGTCGAACACCTGCTTGTAGGCCAGCACGATCTCCACCACCGTGATCACCAGCAGGGCGCCCCACACCCAGAAGTATTGCGCCTTGCCCTCGTCGTGATGCGCCGCCGCTTCCGTCATCGTGCTTCGTTCCTCCGCTTCAGATCTTGGTGGACATCAGGTACACCAGGGGGAAGATGAACATCCACACCAGGTCCACGAAGTGCCAGTACAGCCCGCTCACCTCGACGTCGTGGGCGTCATACACCTTGGGCCGCAGCCAGACCACGATGGCACTCACCACGGCGCACAGCAGCAGCACGTGGATGCCGTACTTGAAGGGGCTGTCGGCGGGCAGCATCAGCCAGCCTCCCAGCCACGCCGCCAGCAGGATGGGGATGAACTTCTTGCGCAGCGCCACCACGCCCAGGTAGATGACCCCGATGGTCACGTGCAGCATGTGCATGCCGGTGAGTCCGAAGAACGTTGCCGGGAACTGGGGCACGGCCAGGGACGCCTTGGCCAGCTCGCCCGCCGCCTCGGTGGCCGCTTTGGATTCGGGGAAGATGGGCAGCCGCAGGCCCTCGTGGATCAGCCCGTGCCACTCCATGCCGTGCAGCACCACGAAGGCGGTGCCGAAGAACATGGTGCCCAGGATCCAGTTGAACTGCCACTTGCTGTCGCCGCGGCGCGCCGCCAGCACCGCCAGCACCATGGTGAGCGAGCTGGAGAGCAGGCAGGCGGTCATCACGCTGGCGTTGGTGATGCTGTGCGCCCCGAAGGGCGTGGGCCAATGCGGAGTGGAGAGCCGCCCGTAGCTGTAGGCGAACAGCAACGCCCCGAAGGTCAGCGTGTCGGAGAGCAGGAACAGCCACATCCCGAGCTTCTTGGAATAGGCCCCGAGATACGGGGGCTCGAATGCCCCGGCGTCTGCGGGAGGATGGATTGCCGCGTCTGCCATCTTCAGTGGTCTCCTATTTGGCCAACTGCAACAGCGCGAAAATGTAGATCCACAAAAACGCCATGAAGTGCCAGTACCACGAGGTCACGTCCACCACCATGCGGCGCCGCTCCCGGGCCCGGGAAAAGGCCGCGGTGCCGACGGCGTAGCCGAGCGCCAGCACGCCTCCCGCCAGGTGGACGGCGTGGGTCCCGGTAAACAGGTAAAAGAACGAGCTGCTGGGATTGCTGGAGATGAAGATGCCCTGCCGCGCCAACTGGCTCCAGGCCATCCACTGACCGGCCAGGAAGCCCAGCCCCAGAACCAGGGTGATGGGCAGCCAGGGAACCGGCGAAGCGCTCACCGGCGCCACGCCCGGGACGGCCGGCACCTCGGCCAGCGCCGCTTCCCGCGTCAGGTTGCGCCGCGCCAGCTCCAGCGTGA
>CBRAFF010000213.1:0-3648 GCA_967755155.1 uncultured bacterium | reverse complement strand
GAGGCGGAGACGATGATGAGCGGCTTCTTCTGGGCGACGGAGCGCTCGATGGCGCGGGTGATGACCTCGCCCACCACCGCGCCCATGCTGCCGCCGATGAAGCTGTACTCCATGGCGCTGAGCATCACCGGGCGGCCGAGGAGCTTGCCCTCGGCGTTGATGATGGCGTCCTTCAAGCCGGTCTCGGTCTGGGTCTTTTTCAGGCGCTCGGAGTAGGCGCGCACGTCCACGAACTTGAGGGGGTCGCTGGAAGAGAGGTTCAGGTCCTCGAGCTGGAAGCTGCCTTCGTCGAGCAGCAGGTCGATGCGGGCGCGGGCGTCGATGCGGAAGTGGCGTTGGCACTTGGGGCAGACGTTGAGGTTGGCGTCCAGGTCCTTCTTCCAGATGATCTGGCGGCAGCCCTCGCACTTCACCCACAGGCCCTCGGTGCGGACGCGCTTCTCCCCCGTGGCTTCCAAGTCTCCGGATTCGCGGCGGAACCAGGCCATAAGAGCAGTTGTCAGTACTCAGTTGCCAGTTGCCAGCCAGAACCGAGCCCCCGCTCGGCGCTCAATGCTCGCCACTCGCCACTCAATATTCGATGCCCCGCTGGGCCATCACGCCCTTTTCGTAGGCGTGCTTCACCTGCTTCATCTCGGTGACGGTATCGGCCAGCTCGATGATTGTCGGATGGGCGTTGCGTCCCGTCAAGATGACGTGCACCGGCTCCGGCTTCTCTTTGAGCGCGGCCACGACTTTGGCGGGGTCGAGCATGCCGTAGCTGATGGCGTAGTTGATCTCGTCGAGGATGACCAGGTCCCACTGGCCGGAGCGGATGGCGGCTTCGGCTTCCGCCCAGGCCGCGGCGACCAGCTTGATGTCCTCAGGGTCGGTCTCCGCGCCGCCTACTTTGACGAAGCCGCGGCCCATCTGCTTCATCACGAAGTTGGGGCCGAAGGCCTGGACCGCGTCCAGCTCGCCGTAGTGCCAGGAACCCTTGAGGAACTGCAGCATCAGCACCTTCAGGCCGTTGCCCACGGCACGCAGGGCGGTGCCCATGGCCGCCGTGGTCTTGCCCTTGCCGGCGCCGGTGTGCACGATGATCAGGCCTTTGCGGATCTCAGTCACAAACCTGCCGCCGCGGATTTACGCGGAGCAACGCGGATTTCAATGTCCCTTGTGATAGGGATGTCCCTTGAGGATTGTAAATGCCCGGTAGAGCTGTTCCAGCAAAACCACGCGGGCGAGCTCGTGGGAGAGGGTCATCTTGCCGAAGGAGAGGATGAGGTCGGCGGCGTGGCGGCCCTGGTCGGTGAAGCCGTCGGCGGGGCCGATGGCGAAGAGCAGCTGCTGCGTGCCGCGGTCCTGCTGGTCGCGCAAGAGTTCGGCGAACTGCTCGGAGGTGAACTGGCGGCCGCGCTGGTCGAGCAGGACGAGCGTGGGCCGCGTGCGCCCGGTGTGGCGCTCGGCCAGCTTCAGCAGCGCCTCTTCGCTCCCCAGTTCCTGGGATTCGGTGGGCAGGTAGCGCTCCAGGCGCTTGAGGTACTCCCCGGTGAGGGCGCGGATGGAGGCTTCTTTCGTTTTGCCGACCCAGGCGATGCGCAATTTCACCGGACTAACTTAGCAGGTCGGGGTATCATGCGCCCAATCCAGGAAGACGCCATGGAACCTACGCCAACCGTCATGGTCGTGCTGTTTCTTGCCGCCGTCGCGGCCATGATCTTCTTCGTGGTGCGCCTGGTGAAGCCCTCGGCGCCGCCCCCGGACGCGCCCGCGCCCATCGGCTTCCATCAGCGCCAGCGCATGGAGCTGCGGGAGTTCTACGAGGCGTATTACTTGAAGCCCGGCAGCCTCATCCGCATGAAGGAGGTGGAGGCGGGGCTGGCGATGTTTGCCCTGGCGGCGCGAGTGCCGGCGGAGTTGCTGCGGCCCACCGACCGCATCTCCGACTTCGGCGAGCGCGGCCAGAACCTCTTCAGCACGCTCCTGGCCACGCAACTCCAGCAGGCCATCGCCCGGAAGCCGGAATTGGCGGGACAGAAGCTCGAGACTGTGGACGACCTGATCCAGCTCGCGTTCAAGGCCGAGGCGGAGCAGGCGGAGTGAGGGATTGTAACTGGCCGGGGGGACTCTAAAGTTTCAGCCTAGTGATCGTGTCATCCTCTCGATTGACTGAGTCTTCCATGTACCAGTGGCTGGCGTGTTCCAGCTTCCATCTGGTCTTGGCAGGAATGACGGCCTGCCAGAAGAGCCCCAAAGCCACTCCGGCAACAAAGCCGCCTATGTGAGCCCAAAAGGCAACGGCGGCGACGGGAAGCGCTAGAGTCAGCAGGCCTAGGACGCTTTGCTCTACAACCCAGGCTCCGACCGCAGCGTGAGTACGTGTCCGGACCGTCTTTAACAGAAACCAACCGTAGTAAATACTCAAGTCAAACTTAGACTTGGGAAAGAGCACGAAGTAGATTCCAACAATTCCCGATATCGCTCCTGAGGCTCCGACACATGGAATCGCAGAAGAGGAATTGAAGGCGTAGTGGAGCGCGTGGCCTCCCAGCCCGCAAATTAGATAGGCCGGAAGAAAGAACGGCCCGAACATGTGCTCCACCTTGTTTCCAAACATCCATAAGAACCACATGTTTCCCAAGAGATGCCAGATCCCGGCGTGAAGGAACATTGAGGCAAACAAGTTCCATGCATGAGGCTGTGCAGGGACAAAGCCATGCGTTGCAAAAACCTGCTGTGGTTCCGCGAGGAAGTAGGTGGCTGCCAACACGGCTGTATTGACTACCATGAGCGCACTCAGCACCCAGGGAATGTGGTTTAGAGGGTTGTCGCGATTGATGGGAATGATAAACACGGAGGTTCTTGGGGCGTTTTTAGCACTTTCCCGCCCGGCGCTGCAATCAGCGACAGCGCTTAATCCAGCCCGTAACGCTTCCTCTTTTCCAAAAGATTCTTCCGGCTGATGCCGAGGATGGCGGCGGCCTTCGACTTCTTTCCACGGGTGTAGTCCAGGATCTCGGCGATGTAGGCGCGCTCGAGTTCGGCGAGGGTCATCTTGTGGCGGTCGCGGCCGCTGGCGGCCTGGCGGACGTGTGCCGGCAGGGCCTCGAGCGTTACTTCGGGTGCGGTCGATGAAACCAGTGCGCGCTCCAGGATGTTGCGCAGCTCGCGCACGTTGCCTGGAAACGCATAGCGCTCGAGAGCGGCCAGGGCGTCGGCGGCGAGGGTGATGCTGCGGGCGGGGCCGCGCTGCGTTTCCGCGAGTTGGGAGAGCAGGCGGCGGGCCAGCGGGCGGATGTCCGCGGGGCGCTCGCGCAGCGGCGGGACGGTGAGCGGCAGCACGTTCAGCCGGTAGTAGAGGTCCTCGCGAAAGGCGCCGCGGGCCACGGCCTCGGCCAGGTCGGCGTTGGTGAGGGCGACGATGCGCGCTTCGCAGTGCACGGTGCGACTCCCACCCAGGCGGTGGAAGCGCTTCTCCTCGAGAGCGCGCAGCAGCTTTGCCTGGACGGCCAAGGGCAGCGCCGCCACTTCGTCAAGCACGATGGTGCCCGCGCCCGCCAGTTCCAGCCGCCCGCGCTTGGTCTCCGTGGCGCCGGTGAAGGCGCCCTTCTCGTAGCCGAAGAGCTCGCTCTCCACCAGCTCGTGCGGCAGGCTGGCGCAGTCGAT
>CBRAFF010000212.1:0-3669 GCA_967755155.1 uncultured bacterium | reverse complement strand
GATGCACCCGACTCCGCGCGTGCGGCCCTTCCAGATGCGGTTCTCCGTGAGCAGACTCTCGTACTCGTCCACCTTGGATGGGAAGCGGTCGGCGAATTTCTTGACCACCTCGAAGAAACCCAGCGGCGCCTCCAGCGCCAGGCCGCCGACGCGGAAGTAGGAAGTCATCATGCGCTGGCCGCTGACCATCTCGAAGATGCGCAGCACGTCCTCGCGCTCGCGGAAGCAGTAGAGGAAGACGGACATGGCGCCGATGTCGAGGGCGTGCGTCCCCAACCACACCAGGTGCGAGTTGATGCGTGTGAGCTCGTTGAGCATCACCCGCATCCACTGCGCCCGCGGCGGGATCTCGAGGCCCAAAAGCTTCTCCACCGCCAGCACGTAGCACAGGTTATTGGTCATGGGGCACAGGTAATCGATGCGGTCGGTGAGCACCACCACCTGCTGGTAGAACTTGGCCTCGCAGGTCTTCTCGATCCCGGTGTGCAGGTAGCCGATGTCGGGGACGATGCGCACCACGTTCTCGCCCTCGATCTCCAGGATCAGCCGCAGTACGCCGTGGGTGGAAGGATGCTGCGGCCCCATGTTCAGGATCATCACGCCATCCTGCGTGGTCTCGAGGGCGGGAGTGGGCGTCAGGTGGGACATCTCAGCGGTAGCCCTCGACGGGATAATCCTTGCGCAGCGGGTGGCCCTCCCAATCCTCGGGCATGAGCAGGCGGCGCAGGTTGGGATGTCCCTGGAAACGCACGCCGAACAGGTCAAAGACCTCGCGCTCGAAGAAGTCGGCCGACGGCCAGACCGAAGTGACCGATTCCAGGCTGGCGTCGCCGCCTGCCAGGCGCACCTTCAGCCGCAGGCGTTCCTTGCGCGGGATGGAGAGCAGGTGGTATGCCACCTCGAAGCGCGGCTCGGTGGGATGCCAGTCCACGCAGGTCACGTCAGCCAGGAAGTTGAAGTGCAGGTCGGACTTCAGCAGGGAGCAGGCTGGGCGCAGCTGCGCGCGCTCGAGCCAGAGCGTCAGCTCGCCGCAGTCGAACTTGCCGGCCGTGATGGCGCCGGGAAGTGCGCCGCGCAGCAGCGCGACGGGGGCGCGCTCCTGGAGCGCTTCCAGATCGGGGATCGCCGCATCGAGAGGCATGGATTCAGGATTCGCCTCGCTCGAAGGCCCAGTCCAGCACCCCTTTCTTCCATATATAGAAGAAGCCGGCCAGGATCACCGCGATGAACACCAGCATCTCGTAGAAGCCGAACATCCCCAGCTCGCGGAAGATCACCGCCCAGGGGTAGAGGAATACCACTTCCACGTCGAACAGGATGAAGAGCATGCCCACCAGGTAGAACTTCACGGAAAAGCGGCCGCTGGCGTCGCCGGTGGGCGTCATGCCGCACTCGTAGGGTTGCGCCTTGACCCGGCTGGGGCGCCGCCAGCCCAGCAGGGCGGAAAGGGCCACCATGCCGCCCGCGATCCCCATCGCCATCAGCAGGTGTATTAGCAACGGCAGGTAGCGGGCGAAGTAGTTGTCGGGCATGGAAGGGGTGTATATAATGCGCGCCAACAGCGGGTTTCGCGCGTTTCGACTATAGTTTTCACTCTGTGGAGTGTCAAGACGCGAAACTCGGAGGCAAAGCAACGGCCGGCGCGGCACCCGCGCCCTCGAAACCATGATTTTTGGCTTCAACACCGACACCAAGGTGGGCGACACCGTCTACCACGTGCAGAGCGAGGCGCGGCAGAACGACCTCCTGCTGCAGACCCAGGTGTTCGTGCGCGGGCAGTGCATCGGCAAGCGCGCCTCCTCCTACGCCGACCAGGCAGCCCACCCCGGCTTCACCGATGAGCACATGCACGAGTTGCTGAAGTCGCAGCACCGCATGGTGCTCGACGCCGTTCGGGGCGGGAAGATGGAGAGCATCGTCGGGCACAACCTGGAGATCCAGGACACCAACGGCCAGGGCCTGGCCATCCGTTGGGTGAACGCGGATTCCGCCTATGTCGACAGCACCGTGGTGATGAAGTTCGTGGTCACCGACGCCGGGGCGGCGGCAGAGGGCGCTCGGCTCACCTCGCGCCTCGCCCTCTCCAACGACGCGCCCGTCTGCTCCCAGGCCTCCACCGATTCCGCCGGCGCCGCCGAAATGACCCTGGCGCTCGACCAGGCGGCGCCGCAGGAAGCCGCCGTCCTGGTGCAGGCCCAGCACGGCGACAAGTCCGCCACCCGCAAGTTCCGCCTGCGCAAGGCCGGCTAGCCTCCGCGTACAATCTAAGGACATGAAGCTCCAGGTCAACGGGGAAGAGCATGACCTTCCCGCAATGCTCACGTTGGCGGCGCTCATCGAGCGCCTGGGCATGCGGGCCGACCGCGTGGCCGTGGAACGCAACCGCGAGATCGTAGCCCGCGAACGCTGGCCCGCCACCGAATTGCGCGAGGGCGACCGCCTGGAGATCGTCCACTTCGTGGGCGGCGGCTCCCTCTCCGGCGGGACCGGGTAAGCGCATGCGGCGTTTCTTCATCCTGATTGCAACGGCGGCTTCCCTGGCATTTCCAGCCGGGTCGTCTCCCCAGACCTCTTCCGCGCCCGCTGCTCCTGCGCGGTCCAGTTCTGCGCAGCCCTGCCGGGAGGAGCGGTCGGTCGACGAATACCTGGCGGAAATCAACAAGGCGAAGAAGCAGCGCAACAAGAACCCGCTTCCCAGCTCGGTGTGCATCGCAGGCTGGTGCAAGGGCTCTGGGGCGGGGAAGCCGGACCCACGCCAGGCGCCGACCTCGCATCCGCCGCAAGCTTCGGCTCCCAGCCCGAGCGGCGAGAGTTCCAGCAGCAAGGAAGGTGCGGAGCCGGCTCCGGCCCAGGACCCCTTCGCGGCGGCCCAGAGTGTCGAGGTCGGCGACTACTACTTCAGCGACAAGAAGTATCGTGCGGCGCTGAGCCGCTACCAGGAAGCGCTCGAGTCCAAGCCGGACGACGCCGCCATCTTCCTCCGGCTGGGGCGCACCTTCGACCAACTCAGCGAGCCCACGCGCGCCTTTGAGAACTACGATGCCGGCCTGGCGGCCGATCCCGCCGGACCCGCCGCGCAAGAGGCCCGCAAGGCAGTCGAGCGCCTCCGTCCGGAATTGGAGAAGCGCGGTGGCGACTCGCAGGCCATCTCCGAACGCAACCGCGCCCGCATCGTGCCCCGCTGCCGGACGGTGCCGCCCGCGTCTCCGGCTCCTTCCCCCTCGTCCCGCTAGCCCGCCCCGTATCGTTCCGGGTTCCTCCACCCTGCGAAATTCGCTTGACAGTCAACATCCTGCGCCTAGAATGTTTCAAACATTTTCTGCAATCTTTGTTTGAAACAGGATTGGGACCCAATGAAGCGAAGCTTTTCGTCGAAGGAAGTGGTGGAGCTGACGGGCATCACGCCGCGGCACCTGCAGTGGTGGGATGAGCGCGGCCTGGTGGTGCCGGCGCGCGCCGGCCGCCGCCGGCTCTACTCGGTGGACGATCTGGCGGAGATCGCGGTCATCGTGGAGATGCGGCGCAAAGGCTTCTCCCTGCAGCGCATGCGCAAGATCATGCGCTTCCTGGAGCGCGAGTTCAGCCGCCGCCTGGTGGATACCGTCCGCCGCGGTTCCGACACCCACCTGCTCACCGACGGCAAGAACATCTTCCTGGAGGATTCCGCCA
>CBRAFF010000211.1:0-3687 GCA_967755155.1 uncultured bacterium | reverse complement strand
TGGCCGTTTCCGGCAACGTGATGCGCCGCGAGATGTATCTCCCCATGGTGCGCGAGTTCGAGCAGGCCATCCCGCCCAACTGCTACCGCTGCCCCTACGTCTGCCAGGACTGCGGGGCGAAGTACGCCGCGGACATCGAGCGCCTGCTGGAGGCGCCGGGCGAGGCCGCGGCGGTGGGCGTGATTTTGGAGCCGGTGAGCGGAGCGACGCTGGGCGCGGCGGTGCCGCCCACGGGGTATCTGGAAAAAGTGGCGGCGGCCTGCGCGCGGCACGGCGCACTGCTCATCGCCGACGAGGTGATGACGGGCTGCGGCCGCACCGGGCGCAACTTCGCCGTCGAGCACTGGGGAGTGGCGCCGGACATCCTGGTGGCGGGCAAGGGAATCGCCAGCGGCTACGCGCCGCTGGGGGCGGTGATCGCCAATAAGAAGGTGGTGGATGCGGTCGCCCAGGGCTCGGGGTCGTTCGTGCACGGCTTCACCTACAACGCGCATCCGGTGGCGGTGGCGGCGGGGCGCGCGGTGCTCGGGCGGATGAAGGCGCAGAAGCTGGTGGCGGCGGCTTCCTCCGCCGGCGCCGCTGATTCCGCGGGCGCGACGCTCGAGACCGAGCTGGATACTTTGCTCGACTGCCGCGCGGTGGGTGACGTGCGCGGCATCGGGATGCTGCGTGGCGTGGAGTTCGTCGCCGACAAGGCATACAAGCAGCCCTTCCCGGCGGAGCGGAATTTCGCCAGCCGCGTGGCCCAGGCGGCGGCGGCGCGCGGCGTGCTGGTCTACCCCATGCAGGGATGCGTGGATGGATACGCGGGCGACCACCTGCTGATCGCGCCGCCGGCAGTGATCACGGCGGAAGAGATACGGTGGGCGGTGGCGCGGCTGCGCGAGGCGATCGAGGAAGTCACGGGTTGACGTTGTGCCGCCCCTACTGAGACGCCCTGACGGGCGTCTCTACGTGAGCGATTGCGTGATCTCGGCGGCGGCGTCGCGGCCGGAGCGGATGCAATCCGGGACCCCGATGCCGCGGTAGGCATTACCGATGAGCGCCAGCCCGGGAAGCTCGGCGCGCAGGCGCTCGACCTCAGCCAGGCGGTCGAGGTGCCCGACCTCGTACTGGGCCATGGCCGCGGGCCAGCGATAGAGGCGCGCGAAGCGCGGCTCGGCGTAGAGGCCGAGGATGGCGCGCAACTCCAGGCGGGCGATCTGCAACGATTCCTCGTCGCTCAAGCCGGCGAGCGCGCGATGGCGGTCGTCGAGAAAGGCGCGCAGCAGCAGGCGGCCCTCGGGGGCGCGGTGAGGAAATTTGTTGTGCACGTAAGTGCAAGCCAGCAGGCAGCGGCCTTCGCGGCGAGGGACGAGGAAGCCGTGGCCGCTCGAGAAGCGCGGCCGCTGCGAGGGCGGAGGGGAATCGGCGTCAAAGCCCAGGGTGACGGTCATGGCGCTGTTGTAGGGGATCTGCTGGAGCACGGCGGCGAGCGCGGGCTGCGCGGACTCGAGCAGGTCGCTGGCACGGAAGGCAGGAACGGCGAGCACGACGCAATCAAACGATTCGGCGGGCGAAGCGGCGCAAGCCAGCGACCAGCGCGCGCCCTCGCGGCGAAGCCCGGTCACCGGCGCCGCGCGGCGCAGCGCCGCCGGATCGAGGCGCGCGACCACGGCGTCCACCAGTTGCTGCATCCCCTCCTTGAGCGAGGTGAAGAGCGGCAGCGCCGGCGCGCCGGCGCGTTTTCTGCGCGCGGCCAGCATGCCGCGGATGAGGCTGCCGCTCTGCGCTTCCATCTCCGCGAAGCGCGGCAGGACGGCGCGGGCGCTCAGGCGGCGGGCGTCGCCGCCATAGACGCCGGCGAGCAGCGGGTCGGCCAGGCGCTCGACGACCTCGGCGCCAAAGTGGCGCTCGACCAGCGCCGCGGCGGATTCGTCGGCTGCGGAGGAGTGCGGCGGCGAGAACAGCTCGCCCACCATGCGCAGCTTGGTGCGGGCGGAGAATAGGCGCGAGAAGACGATGGGCCAGGTGCGCGTGGGCACCATGAACTGGAGGCCGTCGGGCATGGGGCGCAGGCGGCGGTGGACCACGATCCAGGTGCGGCGCAGGCTATCGTTCGAGCCGATGAGCTGATCGCCCAGGCCAAGCTCCCGACAGAGCTCCGCGGCCCAGGGCTTCTCGGTGAGAAAGGAGTCGGGCCCGGCCTCGACCAGGCAGTCGTCCACGCGCTCGGTGCGCAGGACGCCGCCCAGGCGCTCGCCGGCTTCGAAGAGCACGTACTCGAGCGCGGCGCCGGCGCGCCTGGCCTGCTCCAGATAGAAGGCGGCGCTCAGTCCGGCGATGCCGCCGCCGACGATGGCGATGCGCTTCATGCGAGGTCGCTCATGGCATCACTGGGGCTTGGCGATCTGCACCAAAGGTTTCGCGGGCTCGGCGGGTCCGAGCCGCGAGCGCACCACGTCCGCAAGCGCGGCGATCAAAGTGGGGGAGTCGTTGAGCGACCCGGCGCGCCAGAGGACCATCCCCTGCCGCGCGGCGAACTCGCGGAAGGCGACGTCGATGTCGTAGAGCACTTCCACGTGGTCGCAGAGGAAGCCGATGGGCTGGAGGAAGACGCCGCGGTGTCCTTTGCTTCTGAGCTCGCGGATGGTGTCTTCGACGGTGGGGCCGAGCCAGGGGCCGCCGGAGACGCCCTGGCTCTGGAAGGCGAAGCTCCAGTCGTCCCCGGTGAGGGTGGGGAGGGCCATGGAGACGAGCGCGGCGGTCTGGCGGGCCTGGTCTTCGTACGGGTCGCCATCGAGTATGGTGCGCGAGGGCACGCTGTGCGCGGTGAAGAGGATGGGCATGCGCGCGCCCAACTCGTCGCAGGCGCGCTTCCAGCCGGACTGGAGCCGCTCGGCGAAGGCGCGGATGAGCAGCGGGTGGTCGTGCCAGGATTCGACGAAGTCGAAGCTCTCGAAGCTCGGCCCATTCGCCGCCATCGCCGCCTGGCGATACAGGCCCACGCTGGTGCGCGAGTTCTGCGGCGCCAGACACACCGCCACCACGCGCCGGACGCCGTCGGCCGCCATCTGCTGGAGGGCGTCGGCGATGAACGGCCTCCAGTTGCGCATGCCGGCGTACACGGGAAGCTGGAGTTCGCGTGCCAGGAGCGCGGCCTGGCGCACGGTGATCTCGGTGAGCGGGGAACGGCCGATGCGCGCGTAGCGGCGCTGGATCTCCTCCACCGCCGCGGGCGGAAGCGGCCGCCCGCCGGTCACGTGGCGCAGGAACTCCGGCACGTCCTCGGGACGGTCGGGGCTGCCGTGGGCGAGCAGCAGGACGGCGGTCTGGGCGGCGTCGCTCATCCGGTCTGGGCGGCGGAGTACTCGTGGACGTGGTCTGCCAGGGCGCGGACATCCTCCACCGGGGTGTGCGGCAGGATGCCGTGGCCGAGGTTGAAGATGTGTCCGGGGCGGCCCGCGGCGCGGGCCAGGACGTCATCGGCGCGGGCGAGAAGTTCCGCGCGCTCGGCGAAGAGCGCGGCGGGATCGAGGTTCCCCTGCACGGCGCCGCGGAAGCCCAGGGCGCGCCATCCTTCGTCGAGCGGGATGCGCCAGTCGAGGCCGATGACTTCGGCGCCCGTCTCCTGCATGGCCGGCAGCAGCGTTGCCGTGTCGGTGCCGAAGTAGATCACCGGGACGCCGGCGGCTTGGGCGCGCTGCA
>CBRAFF010000210.1:0-3687 GCA_967755155.1 uncultured bacterium | reverse complement strand
GTCCAGCCCACCGACCCGCCGCTCAAGGAAGGGCTGGCGGTGTACTGGCTGCCCTCGTCGCAGAACGAGTTGGACAGGTCCAGCCTGCACTTTTCGCAGGTGCTTTCGAACTATGCCACGCTGTGCGTCACCCTGGGCATCGTGGACCAGCGCACTTCGCTGGGGCAGAAGCTCGCCGCCCAGGACAAGCTTCCCGTGGTGGTGCTGACCCAGGCTGACGGCACTCCGCTGGGCAAAGCGCAGAACAAGGACGGCTTCCTGAGGGTCGAGCAGGTGGAGAAGCTCCTGGACTCCGAGGTGAAGAAGCGCGACAGCGCGCTCAAGGAGGTCCTGGAGGGGGCCAAGGCCAAGGCCCAGGCCGGCGACAAGCAGGCCGCGATCGCGGAATATCGCGCGGTGCTGGAGCAGAAGTGCCTCCTTCCCAAGCGCGCCAAAGATGCCGCCAAAGAGCTGAAGAAGCTGGGGGTGACCGACGTGGCGGAGGTCCCCCAGAGCGTGGACTTCGATCCTGCCAGGATGCGGCGCGTAGCCCAGGCCATGCGCCAGGGCCTGGCCGCGGAAGACAACGCCGACTACAGGGAAGCGGAGCGCCTCTATCGGGCGGCGCATCGCATGGACCCGGCGGACCCCGCGCCGCTGCGCTACCTGGGCGAGCTCTATCGCCACCACACCGGCGACTGGGAGCAGGCGCGCAAGACCTTTGACGCCATCCTCGCCATGCCGGCGGATCCGCTCTCCCGCGCCGTGGCCCTGCATGGCCTGGGCAAAATGACCATCCATGAAGGCGAATTCCAGAAGGGCCTGGCGCTGATGGAAGCGTCGGTGCGCGAGTATCCGCTGGCACTCGCCTACCGCAACCTGGCCGTGTACTGGAACAGCGAAGGCGACCGCGCCAAGACCGACTTCTACACTCAGGCGGCGCTGAAGCTCGAGCCCAACGACCCCTACAACCTGGTGTTCGCCGCGGCCTTCCTGGCGGGCAACGGCCAGCGCGAGCAGGCGCTGAGGATCGCGCGGGAGAACGAGGCGTTGCTGCCGGCCAGCTACAACCTGGCCGCCATCTATGCCCAGGCGGGGGAGAAGGAGAAGGCGCTCGAGCTGCTGCAGCGGCACTTCTTCGAGTACGAGCGCTATCAGGCGGTGCGCAGCAAGGAGATGATGGAGGCGCGCGTGGATGCGGTGTTCGCCTCGCTGATGGAGGACCCGGCCTTCCTCGCGCTCACCAAAGATGCGGACGGCAAGCTGCCCATGCGCATGAGTCCCAACGCCAAGCCGGCGGGGCAGTAGGCCCAGCGGAAGGACGCGAAGCAGCGGGAAGCCAGCAGCGCACCCGAAGTCAAGGTGCGCTTTTTCCTGCCTTGCGGAGAGGCGCGGATTCCACTCCCGGGGCGAGCGCGGGACAAGTAGTATGGAGTTCCGCAGCGTCATGGCGAGCAAACCTCAACGCAACCTCTACGTCTTCGGCGCGACCTCGTTCCTCAACGACACGGCCAGCGAGATGGCCTACTGGATCCTGCCCGCGTTCTTGAGCAGCCTGGGCGCGGGGCCGGCGGCGCTGGGGCTGATCGAGGGCATCGCGGAGAGCGCGGCGTCGTTCACCAAGCTGCTCTCGGGGTATCTCGCGGACCGGCTGCCGCGGCGCAAGCCCATCGTGGTGGGCGGTTACGCGGTGGCCAACCTGGTGAAGCCGCTTTTGGCGGTGGCCACGGCGTGGTGGCAGGTGCTGCTCATCCGCTTCGCCGACCGCACGGCCAAGGGGATGCGAGGCGCGCCGCGCGACGTGATGCTGGCCGAGTCCGTGCCGATGGGGCGCGTGGGCGCGGCCTTCGGGCTGATGCAGGCCATGGACACGGCGGGCGCCATCGCCGGGCCGCTCCTGGCGCTGGCCATCCTGCACTACTTCAGCTTCCGCGAGGTCTTCTGGGCGGCGGCGGTCCCGGGGCTGGCGAGCGTGGTGGTGATGGCGCTCGGGGCGCGCGAGACGCCCGCGGAGGCGCGCCGCGGAGGCGGCCTTACGGACGTCTCTGCGGGCAAGGCGCCGCTCTCCAGAAGCTTTTACTGGGTGATGAGCGCGGTGGCGCTGTTCTCCCTGGGCAACTCCAGCGACATGTTCCTGGTGCTGCGCGCCCAGGAGGCGGGCATCGCCGTGGTGTACGCGCCGCTGCTGGGGCTGGTTTTCAACGCGGTGTACACGCTGGCCTCGTGGCCGGCGGGAAAGCTGAGCGACCGCGTCTCGCGCCCGGCCATGACCGCAGCGGGATTCCTGGTGTTCGCCGCGGTGTACGTGGTGTTCGCGCTGGCGCCCTCGCGCGCCGCCCTGTGGGCCATGATGGGCTTCTACGGGCTCTTCTACGCGCTCACCAATCCCGTGCTGCGGGCGATGATCGCGGCCACGGTGGCGCCGGAAGCGCGCGGGCGCGCCTTCGGCATCTTCTACTTCGTGTCCAGCGTGAGCATGCTCTTCGCCAGCCTGCTCACGGGAGGACTGTGGAAGCACTACGGGGCGCGCGTGCCCTTCCTGCTTTCCGCGGGGCTGGCGGCGGCCGCGGCGGGGATGTTGCTGTTGGTGCGCGCGCCGGGGACGAAGGGCAAGGAAGAGCGGGCCCAGGCCCTGCCTCACACCGGCGACTGATGCTTGCGCCGCGCGGACAGGAAGATGGCAGCCTGCGCCAGCAGCGCTCCGAAGCTATCGAGCAGCACGTCCCAGGGGGAGGCTCCCCGCGAGGGGACGAGGCTCTGGTGAAATTCGTCGCCGAGCGCGACCAGCATGCTCACCAGCAGGGCGAGCAGCGCCCATCTGGCTTGCCATCCAGAACGCGGACCGCGCTGGGCGCGGAACCAAAGCGCGCTGAGCGTGGCGTAGACCGCCAGATGAGCGGTCTTGCGTATTAGAAACTGAATTGCGGTAAGGCGTTCATCCGGGATCACTCCGAAGATCCATTCCAGGAAGGGGCGCAGGATGTGGCCGGTTCGCTCCGCGGAAAATTCTCCGGTGGAGAAAAGAAAGACCAGGGCCGCCCAGGCGAAGGCGGGGAGCCAGTAGCGAAAGAAGTTCTTAGTTCTCAGTAGTCAGTTCTCAGTCCCAGGATTGATACTTCAGACGGCAGCCGCCGACTTCTACCACTACTCCAACCGGTAATTGGGAGCCTCGCGAGTGATGATGACGTCGTGCACGTGGCTCTCCCGCAGGCCGGCGCCCGAGATGCGCACGAAGCGCGCCTTCTGCTGCAGCTCCGGGATGGTGGCGCAGCCGCAGTAGCCCATGCCGGAGCGCAGGCCGCCTACCAGTTGCTGCACCATGGCGGCGAGCTGTCCCTTGTAGGGTACGCGGCCCTCGATGCCCTCGGGCACGAACTTCACCAGGCGGTTGGAGTCGCCTTCTTCCATCTCCTCGGTGAGGGCGGCGGAGGAATCGCCGTCGGCGGCCTGGGCGTACCGCTCGGCGGAGCCCGCGCCCATGGCGGCCATCGAGCCCATGCCGCGGTAGGACTTGAAGGAGCGGCCCTGGTAGAGGATGGTCTCGCCCGGGCTCTCGTCCGTTCCGGCGAAGAGCGACCCGACCATGACCGAGCTGGCGCCGGCGGCCAGCGCCTTGGTGATGTCGCCGGAGAACTTGATGCCGCCGTCGGCGATGACGGGGACGGCCGCGTCCTTGGCGGCGCGGTAGGCCTCGGCGATGGCGGTGAC
>CBRAFF010000209.1:0-3730 GCA_967755155.1 uncultured bacterium | reverse complement strand
AGCGCCGCCTTCTCATCCAGTTGGCGCTCCTGCATCACCTCCTGGAGGCGGGTGCGGATGCTCTGCTTCTGCGGCATGGCAACCGCCACCGGCCCGCCGGAGTCCTCGGCGGCCCGCACCAGCAGCGTGATCTCGCCCTTGATCTCCCGTTCCCCGAGTTGCTTCAGCAGGTCGCCGGCGTGCCCGCGCAGGAACTCCTCATGCAGCTTGGTGACCTCGCGCGCGATGACCACCTGGCGCTCCGGACCCATCACCTCCACCAGGTCGGCAAGCGTTTCCAGCAGCCGGTGGGGCGCCTCGTAGTAGATCTGGGTGCGGGGCGAGTCGCGGAACTGCTCCAGCTCCTTGCGCCGGGCGCCGCGCTTCGGGGGCAGAAAGCCGCCGAAGCGGAAGGAGTCGGTGGGCAGCCCGCTGGCCGCGAGCGCCGCCACGAACGCCGACGCCCCGGGAATCGGGACCACCGGGATGCCGTGCCGGATCGCCAGCGAGACCAACCGGTAGCCGGGATCGGAGATGCCCGGCATGCCGGCGTCGGAGACCAGGGCCACCCGGGCGCCTTCCTCCAACTCCACCACCAGCTCGGCGGCGCGCGTCATCTCGTTGTGCTCGTGATAGCTCACCGTCCGGGTGGTGACGCCGTAGTGGTTCAGCAGCTTCTGCGTCTGCCGCGTGTCCTCGCAGGCGATGGCGTCCGCCTCCTTCAGGATGCGCAGCGCGCGCAGGGTGATGTCCTCCAGGTTGCCGATGGGCGTGGCCACCAGGTAGAGCACGCCGCCGGATTGCTCCTGCGCCTTCATCAGACGAAAGTCTACACCGGTGTGGTTTTTCTTTTACGTACCGATCCCGCGAAGCGGGAGAGGGAGCCCTACCCCATCCCCACTCTGTGCTCAGGGTAGGGCTTTCTCGGCCTTCGGCCTCGGAATGTAGAATGCCTGAGGGATCCACCCATGCCCATGTACGAATACCAGTGCCGGAAGTGCAAGCACCGCTTCGAGCGCATCCGAAAGTTCTCTGACCGGGCGCTGAAGACCTGCCCGGAGTGCGGCGGCAGACTGGAACAGCTGGTTTCGGCCTCGTCGGTGCGGTTCAAGGGTTCGGGCTGGTACGCGACCGACTACGCGAGCAAGAGCTCGGGCAAGGCGGCAGAGGGCGGGGGGCAGAAAGCCGGGGGTGAGAAGGCCGGCAGCGAGAGCTCCTCCGCCGGCTCCGAGGCCAAGCCGGAAGCCAAGCCCAAGAGCGAGCCCGGGCACAAGAAATCCCACGACAAGAAAAAATAAGGGCGCGGAACGAGTCCGCGCCCCAGGTTGCGGAGTTCAGGCGTTACTGGCAGCCGGTGAAGGCGGCGGTCGCTGCCGTCGCCGTGGTACCGGCGGTCACCACCAGGTCGCCTCCGCCAGAGAGCGTGTTGATGAATAGCTCCGAGGGCGTGCAGTTGGCCGTCCCACCCGACAGCGGCACGAAGGCCAGCGCGTCCACGGTGTACTTCACCGGGTTGACGATGTCCTGCGTGTAGGTGGTGCCCGTGGAACTGAAGGCGCCCACGCTGGGATTGGCCGCCGGCACCGCCAGGGTGTAGCTGACGCAATCCGTGCCCGCCGGGCAGCTTACATCCGCCGCCGTGGCCGTGTTCACCGTGGTCGAGCTCTGCTGCACCAGCGGGATGGTCACCAGCGTCGGGCCCGCGATGGGCTGGAGCGCCGCCAGCGTGATGTCCGACACTACGCCGCCGGAGGCTCCCGCCGTCGTCACCTGGCCGGTGACGGACCCCTGCGTGGTGTTGGTGCCGGTCTGGGCCACCAGCGGGACGTTGCCCATCGCCGTTCCCTGGGCCACTCCCGTGGTCACAGTGGCGGCATAGGCCAAGCCTGTCCCATCCACCGCCGCGGCCACCACGTCATAGGTCCCCGTGGGCACCGGGCAGAAGGTGAAGTTGCCGGAGGCGTCCGCCGTGGTCTGCATGATCACCCGGTCCACCCCGGCCGCGTCCTTCTGCTCCAGGGCGACGATGGCGGTTCCGCCCGCGATGGGCTGCAGGGTCACACTATCCACCACCTTGCCGCTGATGGAGGTGGCGTTCAGCGAGACCTGGCCCGCGTGCAGCACCGGCTTCAGCCGGAACTGACCGTTGCCGGTCACCACGATCGAGGCACAGCCGTCGAAGTCGATGTTCAGGTCCACCGTCCCGCCCGCGGGCACAGTGAAGCGGCCACCCGCGATCTGTCCCGAGGGGATCTTGATGCCGGTGTTGGCTTCGCTCGAGAGCTGCAGTGTGTGCACCGAGTTATCGGCCAGCACCACGCAGTTGGCGGCGTTCGCCCCGCACTGGTTCCCGCTGACCTGCGAGGCCAGGTTGTTGGCCAGCAGGATGATGCGGATCTGCTGGTAGCTCCCCGCCAGGATCTGCTGCGCTCCCAGGTTGGCCAGGAAGCACTGCGCCGACTCCGCTCCCAGCAGGTCGATCTGCTTGGGCGCGGATGGCAGACTGGGCGCCAGGTCCACCCACCCCGCCGCCGAGGAATCGGCCGTGGCGCTCTGGTGGATGAGCACCTGCTTGACTGTCACGTAGATGTGGCTGTAGGGACCGCCGGAACTGGTGGAGCAGGTCGGAGGATCGCTGAAGTGCGTGCTCACCGTCCCCATGGTCGGCCCGCTGGCGGGTTCGGGGTCGCTACCACCGCCGCACCCGGCCAGAAAGATCACCGACGCAGTCAGCGTCAGGGCCGCCATAACAAACAAAAGCCTCTGGATTTTCATGTGGACCCTCTCCTCATGTAGAACTCTGTGGGCCTTCTTGCTTGCCGTTTGCTCATGCCAATATTTTTACGATCATGAGGGTTGGCAGCGCTGTTCAACATTGCTCTGCCCGGCAGCATCATCGCCCTGACTACCAGCAGGGAAGACGGCGCCACGGAACCGGGGACGGTGGGTGACTGAGGGCGCCCGCAAAAACTAGTGCCAAGTATGTCGTTGCCTGCGTTGGATGCAGGGGTGGGCGGAGCGCGTTGCCTTCCCAGGGTGGGAGGCGGTGCGTTCCCCTAAGTCCTTACCCTGCCGAGCGTTTACGGGAGGCTTCCGCCGGCCGCTTCTCCCGGGCGGCGGCCTTCTGCGCCGCCCGGCTGACCGCGAAGGTCATCTTGCGGGTCTTGGGATCGGCGTCGGCCACCACGTGGTCGCCGTGCAGTACCTCGCCGTCCAGGATCTTGAGCGCCAGCGGGTCCTGAAGCAGGCGCTGGATGGCGCGCTTGAGCGGGCGCGCGCCGTAGTTCACGTCGTAGCCCTCGGTGAACAGCAGGTCGCGGGCGGCTGCGGTCAGCTCGATGGAGATCTTGCGGCCGGCCAGCAGGCGACGCAGGTCCTCCAGCCGCAGCTCCACGATGTGCGTGAGCTGTTCCTTGCCCAGCGGGCGGAAGAGGATGACGTCGTCCACCCGGTTCAGGAACTCGGGCTTGAAGTGCGTGCGCAGCGTCCGCATCACCTGCTCCGACGCCTCGTCGAAGGCCTCGGAAGTTTGCAGCGCCTCGGCCTGCAGGTACGACGCCCCCAGGTTCGAGGTCATGATCAGCACCACGTTCTTGAAGTCCACGGTGCAGCCCTTGCCGTCGGTGAGGCGGCCGTCCTCCATGATCTGCAGCAGGATGTTGAACACCTCGGGATGAGCCTTCTCGATCTCATCCAGCAACACCACGGCGTAGGGACGGCGGCGCACCTGCTCGGTGAGCTGCCCGCCCTC
>CBRAFF010000208.1:0-3731 GCA_967755155.1 uncultured bacterium | reverse complement strand
GGGGCTCGGCCGACCCGGCTCGCGCCGACAAGAGCATCGTCATCATCGACATCGACAACGCCAGCTTCGATGAGCTGAAGGACAAGCTCGGACGGTGGCCGTGGACGCGGCGCGTGTGGACCGAAGTGGTGCGCTACACCGCGCGCGGCAAGCCCAAGGTCATCGTCTTTGACGCCGTGTTTGGCGGGCAGGAAAGCCCGGAAGTGGACGCCGGATTCGCCCAGGTGATGAAGGACGCCGGCAACGTCGTCCTCTCCTATACCTTCAGCTACTCCGAGCGCGAGCTGGTGAGCGACGAGGCGGTGCGGCGCAAGCTGGGGTTGCTGGCGCGTGACTCCGCGCCGGCGACGCCGGGAGCCCCGGGCGAGCAGTTCCGCTTGAGCCAGTCCGCGCTCAACGTTCCGCTGGATGAGCTGGCCAATGCGGCGGCCGGCTTGGGCTCGGTGGACTTTATCCCCGACCCGGACGGCAGCGTGCGCCGCGTAGCGCTCAACTTTGTTTTGGAAGGCCGAAACTACCCTGCACTGTCGCTGCGCACCGTGCAGATTCTCCAGGGCAGCCAGCAAGCGCCGAGCGTTCCGCTGGACAGTGATGGGCGCATGGTGCTGCTGTGGCACGGCGCGGCGCGGCAGGATGCGACGACCAGCTACCGGCGCATCCCGCTGTGGCAGCTCATCTGCTCCATCTATCCCGGGCAGTGCGGCGACGAAAACGTGGAAAAGTTTTCGCCGGAGTTCTTTCGCGACAAGATCGTGCTGGTGGGCGCGAGCGCTTCCACCATCTATGACGTTCGGCCGACGCCCTTCGGCGAGGTGGAGCCGGGCTTTGTCGCCCACGCGACCGCCATCGACAACCTGCTGCATGGCGAGGCCATGCGGCCCGCGCCGCGGTGGTTCCTGCCGCTCGCCGTCCTGCTGATGGCCCTTGCTGGCGCCGGAATCCTGCTGCGCATCCATTCGACGCTGGGAGGCGCGGCGGCTCTGGCCGCGGTCCTCGCGGCCTACGCGGGAGGCAACTACCTGGCGTTCGCGCGCGCGCACCTGTGGCTGCCGCTGGTGGCGCCGGTCGGGGCGTTGGTGCTCTCCTACGTTTCTTCTGCCGCCCTCCGCTACGCCACCACGGGGCGCGAGCTGCGCCGCACGCGCGGCACGCTCGACCGCTACATTTCGCCGGCGCTGGTGGATTACGTGCTGGAGAACCTGGAGACGGTGGAGCTGGGCGGGCAGAAGAAAGAGCTGACCATCTTGTTCTCGGACGTGCGCAACTTCACCACGCTGACGGAATCGGCCGACCCCACGGAACTCATCCAGCTGCTCAACGAGTACCTGGAGGCGATGACGGAGATCATCTTCAAGTACGACGGCATCGTGGACAAGTTCATCGGCGACGGCATCCTGGCCTACTGGGGCGCGTTCACGCCGGGGAAGAACCACGCCCTGCTGGCGTCGCAGGCGTCGCTGGAGATGCTGGAGCGGCTGGCGGAACTGAACCGCCGCTGGGAGGGCGAAGGGCGCAAGACCATCGCCATCGGCATCGGGCTGAACACCGGCGAGGTCATCTTCGGCAACGTGGGTAGCGGGAAGAAGATCGAGTTCACCGTGATCGGCGACCCGGTGAACCTGGCCGCGCGGCTGGAGGGCTTGAATAAAGAGTTCAAGACCTCGATAATCATCTCTGAGTTCACCCGGCAGGAGCTCGGGGACGCAGCCCGCGTCCGCTCGCTGGGCGGCGTGAAGGTGAAGGGCAAGACGGTGGAGACGATGGTCTTCGAACTGCAAGGGCTGGACGGGAGCCAGAGGAACTGATGCGACACCGCTGGATGATGGTCGGTCTGCTGATGGCCTTGCTCTCCGGCGGGTCCCTCCTGACGCTGCCCATGTTCTCGCAAGGCAAGGGCAAGAAAGACGAGCCGAAGAAACAGGAAACACAGAAGACCGGCGACCAGAAGAAGGCCGACGAGCCTGCCCCGCTCTTCGAAGGCAAGATGAACCTGAAGGCGTCGCGGCAGGGGAAGGACTCGGCCTCGCTGGGCTTCAGCGGCGTGGGGCCGAACGGAGAGATCGAGCAGGCGGTGCTGACGGCGACTCCGAGCGGCACCGACTTGCAGAAGGCCTCGGAGATGGGCAGCCGCAGGGTGGCGCCGGATGCGCTCCAGTTGTTCATCCTGGAGGGCCAGCTCAACCCGCAGGCCGCGGCCAAGTCGCAGAAGTGAGCGCCCGGGAGGAGGGGGAAAAATGACGAGCTGCGCAAGAAAAGTCCTGATCGCGTTGGTGGGAATCGCGCTGGCCACGCCCGCGGCGCAGGCGCAGTTCGGCGGCTGGGTCAACAAGGGAGTCACCAAGGCCAAGAAGGTGCAGGAGGCCAACGCACCCTGGACGCCGGAGCAGGAGAAGGCCATCGGCGAGGCGTCGGCGGCCAAGATGATCAGCGTCTTCGGGCTCTACGAGAACCCGGCGATGGTGAACTACGTCAACCTGGTGGGGAATGCAGCAGCGCGCCAGGCGCCGCGCGACGTCCCCTACCACTTCGCCATCCTGGACACGGAGATCATCAACGCCTTCGCCCTGCCCGGGGGGTACATCTTCATCACCCGCGGCGCGCTGGCCAACATGAGGAACGAAGCCGAGCTGGCCGGGACGCTGGCGCACGAGGTGGCGCACGTGGATGGGCGGCATCTGGAAAAGCAGATTCGCGCCAAGAAGAACAAGCAACTGGCCACCGAGACTGTGTCCGAGGAACTCGGGTCGCGCGTCCCCGGCCCCGCGGAGCTGACGGCGCTGGCCAAGGACCTGGTGACCGAGGCCCTGACCACCAGCTACACCCCGGCTTCGGAATCCGAAGCCGACAAGAAGGGGACGGAATTCGCCGCGTACGCCGGCTACCGCGCCACCGGGCTGCGCGACTTCCTGCAGATGCTGGCCAAGGCCAGCGACGCGCGCCGCCTGGGTCTGTGGCAGAAGACGCATCCGCCGCTGGCACAGCGCGTGGCCACGCTCACCACCCTCGCCGGCCAGTTCGGCGACGCCGGACAGACGCTGGCGGAGCGCTTCCAGCACAACGTGCGCTTCGAGGCACCCGCCGCCGCAAGCGGGGGCTCGTCCAGCCACTAAGAGGACTCGCGAGATTCCGCGGCCGGTTGCTCCGCGCAGCGGCCGTCCTATAGAATCGCTGCTTTCCTGCCGGGGTTTGGCGGCATCCGAGAGGCCCCGGCGCGCCCACCCATCATGAAGATCCACGAATACCAGGCCAAGACCCTGCTGGCGAAATACGGCGTGACCGTGCCGCGGGGTGAGGTCGCCACCACGCGCGCTGAGGCCCAGACCGCGGCCAAGAACCTGTTCTCCGCGGGCGCGACGGGTGTGGTGGTGAAGGCGCAGATCCACGCCGGCGGCCGGGGCAAGGGCGGCGGCGTGAAAATCGCCAAGTCGGCCGACGAGGCCGGCGAGATCGCGGCCAAGATGCTGGGCATGAAGCTGGTGACGCACCAGACCGGTCCGGAAGGGCGCATCGTCAAGCGGCTGCTGGTCGAAGAGACGCTGCCCATCGAGCGCGAACTCTACCTGGGGATCGTGATCGACCGCGCCACCGCGTGCCCGGTGTTCATGGCGTCGGCCTCCGGCGGAGTGGAGATCGAGCAGGTGGCGGCGACGAATCCCGAAGCCATCCTGAAGGAGCGCATCGATCCCAGCGTCGGCTTCCGGGCGTTTCAGGCGCGCAAGCTGGCCTTCGGC
>CBRAFF010000207.1:0-3731 GCA_967755155.1 uncultured bacterium | reverse complement strand
GCGACCTCGCCGGCCTCCTCTGGGCTCGAGTGGTAGGCCTTGAGGCGGGCGGCGACCTCGGGGATGTCCACCTTGTCGAGGTACTCGGGCAAGTAGACCTCGTGCACCAGCACGTCCACCCCCTTCGCGTGGCGGATGAGGTTGTCGCTGGGGCGGGTGTCGCCGGAGATGACGATGCTCCGGCCCCGCGAATCGAAGCGGTACCCGAAGGCGGGCTCGACCGGGCGATGGTCAACCGCGAAGGCCGTGATGGTGACGTCTTCGTCCTTGTAGACCACGCCTTCCCGCACCTCGTGGGTGTTGATTTTCGCGCCCTCAGCCGGCTGCATCTCAGTCAAATCCCGGCGGATGTGAATGTCTTCCTTGAAGTATTCCAGGAGCGCCCTGGCCAGGCCCTTCGTCCCCTTCGGCCCGTAGAGTTCCATCGGCGTCTTGCGTCCGAAGATCCAGGTACTGGTGAAGAGGTCGGGCAGGCCGGAGGTGTGGTCGGAGTGCAGGTGGGTGAGGAAGACGGCCTGGACCTGCTTGAGCTTGAATTCGGTGGCGGCCAGGCGCAGGACCACGCCGCGCCCCGCGTCCACCACGAAAACTTTCTCGCCGACCACGACCGCCGTCGCCGGCCCGGCGCGCTCCGGATCCGGCCGCGGGAAGCCGGTGCCCAGCAGGATGACCTGCATGGGCGGCGGGGCGGAAGATTTCGGCGGCTCCTGGGCAAAGCCGGCGAGCATCAGCAGAAGCACCGCGAAAATAAGAAGCGCGCGTCGCATGGCACAGATACTACAGAAAAAAGAGCGCGGCTTTCGCCGCGCTCCGTATGCCGGCGAAGCCTACTTCGCCTTTTTCATCTTCGACGGATCGTCATCCGGGTTGACGTAGGTGAGTTGGAAGGGACCCATCGCGGTCACTTGTACGACGCACGCGGTCTTGGCCATGGCGTAGTGATGCGCCTTGGCGTGCAGAGCGACGAAGCCGCCGCGGCCGAGCGTGGTCATCTCCGCCGGGGTCATCTTGTCGCCCATGCCGTACTGGAACGTGCCGGAGATCACGGTGACGTTCTCCTGCGTGGGGTGCCAGTGCGGCATGATCTTGTAGCCCGCCGGCATCTTGAGCCGGATGACGAACAGTCCCGCGCCACCGGGGTTGCCATCCATCACCGCCATCTGTGCCGCGGGGTTGAACACCGCAGGCGCCGGACCCCACTGGACCTCCGTCTCCTTGACGGCATGGTGGCCCGCTGCCGCGGCCTGCGTCTTCTGCGCCGACTGGGAAGCGGCCTGGGAGATCGCCACCGCCGCTGCCAGCAAAACGAGCAAAGCAATCTTCTTCAACATGATCCCCTCCTGAATCGTTCGAGTTCTCGATACTGGTGAATCACCGGCGGGCTGTGGCCCGCATCCTTATGCGCCGTAGATCTCGTGCCAGGGAGTAGCTGCCTTCAGCCGGTCGTTGACGTTGGAAATGTTCTTCACGCCTTCGGTCTCCAGCCATTTGCGGAAGGCGTCGCCGCCCTGCTTGCCGTAGACGGGGATGCCGTCTTTCCAGGTGGCGCGGCCGCAGAGCACACCGTTGAACTTCACGCCCGATTCGGCGGCCATCTCCAGGTTCTCGGTGAACTCGGAGTTGGAGACGCCGGCGGAAAGGTAGATGAAGGGCTTGGTGGAGACAGCAGCGGCCGCGCGGAAGTGCTCCATGGCCTCCTTCCTGGTGTACGCCTTCTGCCCGGTGAAGGACTTTGCCCCTTCCACGAACTTCCCGTTGATGGGCACCTCCACCTTCATCACGTCCACGCCATAGCGCTCCTGGGTGAACTCCTTCATGGCCCCCAGCACCGCCTGCGGCTTCTTCCTGGCGAAGTCCAGCCCCTTTTCGTCCATGCCTTCCTCGTAGCTGACGAACTCCAGGAAGAAGGGAATGTCGTTGGCGCGGCACTCGTCGCCCAGCCGCTCCACCCAGGCGTGCTTGCGGTCGTTGATGTCCTTGGGATCGAAGGGAGTGTAGTAGAGCAGGATCTTGAGGCAGTCGGCGCCGGCTTCCTTCAGGCGGCGGACGGACCAGTTATCCAGCAGGTCGGGGAGGCGGCCGGGGCCGGTCTTGTCGTAGCCCGTCTTCTCATAGGCCAGCAGCAGCCCGGCCTTCTTGGAGCGGCGCTTGGAGGCGGGCAGGCCCCACTCCGGGTCCAGCAGGATGGCCGAGGCGTGCTGGGTCAGGACTTCCGTCACCAGGGTCTTGAACTCTTCCATCATGGCGTCGGAGATGTCGGCGCCCTTCTCCTTGGCCAGGGCTTTCTGCAGCGAGCCGCGCTGGTCCATGGCGGCGGCGGCGATGACTCCGCGCTCATTCGAGACCGCTTTCATGCCGGCGAGCTTTCCAGGGGTGAGCTTCATAAGAACCTCCAATCAGAATGGCGAAAAGATTCTAACCCACCGCGGAGGCGCAGAGACGCAGAGGAGTTCGCAAACATCAAGAAATCTAGGGTCCGCATTCTCTGTGACTCCGTGTCTCCGTGGTGGAATCACTGCCGCAAAGTCAGCTTGCTGAGCACGGCCTGCTGCTTGGCTACCAGCGACTCGATACCCTTGCGCGCCAGGTCGATCATTTTCTTGAGCTGGGCGTCGTCGAAGGGACGCTGCTCGGCGGTGGCCTGCAGCTCCACGAAACGCTTGCCGCCGGTCATCACGAAGTTCAGGTCCACCTCGGCGCGGGAGTCCTCCTCATACGTCAGGTCGAGCAGGATCTCGCCGTCCACCACGCCCACGCTGGTGGCGGCCACGAAGTCTCGGATGGGGGCGGCGGAGAGCGTGCCGGCATCCACCAGCTTCTGCATGGCCAGGCCGAGGGCGACGAAAGCCCCGGTGATGGCCGCGGTGCGGGTGCCGCCGTCGGCCTGCAGGACGTCGCAGTCGATCCACAGGGTGCGCTCGCCCAGGCGGGCCAGGTCGGTGATGGCGCGCAGCGAGCGCCCGATGAGCCGCTGGATCTCGTGCGTCCGCCCTCCCACGCGCCCGCGGCTGGATTCGCGCGGCGTGCGGGTCAGGGTAGAGCGCGGCAGCATGCCGTACTCGCACGTGATCCACCCTTTGCCGCGGCCGCGCAGGAAATTCGGCACGCCTTCCTCGACCGAGGCCGTACAGATGACGCGCGTGTTGCCTACCTCGATGAGCGCCGAGCCCTCGGCGGTGGCCAGATAGTCGGGCGTGATCTTCACCGGGCGCATCTGGTCCGGGGCGCGATTGTCGCTTCGATAGACCATAGGGAGCAACGATTCTAAGCCTGAACCTGGAAAGGCGGAACGTGAAAACGAATGCGTGGTGGAGACGGCCGTCTCTACGGCAGGCGGTCGAGGTCCACGTGGCTGACGTCCTCGACCGGATGCCCCAGGAAGCGCGCGCCCAGGCGGCGGAATTTTTCAACGGAGTCGGTGGAGAAGAACGTCAGCCGCGGTTCGCGAGGTGCGCGGGCGGGGTCGCCCGCGCCTACACGCGCCGCCACCGCATGGGCCGTGGATTCCGCCGAATCCACGATGGTCACCTGCGGTGGGGCCAGGCGGCGCAGCAGCGGCTTAAGCAGCGGGTAGTGGGTACAACCCAGCACCATCACGTCCGCGTCCGCCGGGCCGCTCTTGAAGAGCGCATCCAGGTAGATGTGCGCCACCTGCTCGGTGACGGGGTGGTCGGTCCAGCCCTCTTCGACCAGGGGAACGAAGAGCGGGCAGGCCTGCTCGCGGGCCTCGA
>CBRAFF010000206.1:0-3768 GCA_967755155.1 uncultured bacterium | reverse complement strand
CACGCGCTTCCAGCAGCAGCTTGACGAGCGCCACGCCCTGGCTGCCCTGAAGGGAGGCGCGCGATGAGCCACCTCCACCTGCAACTCGCCTACATCGCCACCTGGGTCATCCTCATCGCCTACATCGTCTTTCTCACGGTGAAGTTCCGCGCGGTGAAACGGGAGTTTGAGGAACTGGAGCAAGAGGCAAGGAAAAAGTGAGAAGGAAAAAAGGAAAAAGTAAACAGGGAAAAGGACAAAGTAAAAAGGAAAAAGTAAAAAGTAAAAAGGAAAAAGCAAGAAGGAAGAAGTGGAAAGTAAACCCGCCGTAGAGACGTAGCATGCTACGTCTCTAGCCCTGCAGCATGCCCGTCTCTCTGTCGTTTTTGGGTGGAGCAGGCCTTCAGGCCTGCGTCAAGAAGCAATAAAAGGAATTGTCATCCCGACCGAGCCCGAGGGAGGCCCCGACCTCGTCGGGGCCGGACTGAGGGCGAGTGGAGGGACCTGCTTTTCACTCTTGCTTTGACCTTTTACCTTTTCCCTTTGCCCTCGTAGATTGCCCGCGCCTCGGCCAGCCCCTTCATCACCGCTTCCTTCTCCGCCTCGCTGTTCCACCCGGTGTGCTTCCCGGTCGCTTCCATCACGCGGTCGATCCACTTCACGAAGTACGCCGCATCCTCCGGCGACGCCACCGGCGCGCGCTCCACCGTGACGTACACCGGGCTGGTGGTGGCGTAGGGATAGGCGTCGAGCACGGGGTGCTGCGCCTTCTCGCTCCAGGCGCGCGCCACGCACCAGCCGCTTTGGGAGATGGGAAGTGTTCCGCTAAAGTCGCCCGAGTCGCGCCCACCCTTCAGTTCCAGCGCCCGCACCACCTTGCCGTTGCACACGATCTCCAGGTGGTCCACCGGCACGATGGAGCGCAGCCACGCACTGAACTTCACCTCGTGTTTCCCGGCCGCAAGCTTCACCTCGCTACCCGGCGTCTTCTCCCCCAGCCGCAACCAGATGAGCGGCCCGTTGGTGGCGAACGTCGCGCCCCGCTTCAGCGCCGGATAGTAACCTTCGCCGAGCTTCAAGGTCGCCAGCGGTGCCGGCATAAAGACGCGGTTCATCCCCACCGGCCCGCGCAGCGAAGCGAAGTTCGCCATGGTGTCGGTGCCTGCGCCCGCCGGAAGACGGGAGCCCAGGTTGAGCAGCCGGTACCAGACGTCGGCCGTTGTCCGGTGCTCGCTGAATCCCACCACTTCGATGTAATCCACCTTGCCCAGCGCCACGTCCACCGGCAGCGCGTTGGTCAGCGGCGCTTTCGGGCTTCCCGCCGCGCCGCTCACCCCCGCCTCCACATCCGGCGGATCGTCGAAGGGGTGGACGTACCCCACCAGCGCCCGCTGCTCGTGCGCAAGGTCCGCCACCACGCTGTTCGAAGGATAGAGGCTCGCCGCCGCCGTCTGCGGATACCCGGCATAATCCGGCATCACCATCCCGCGATGCAGGTCGAGCAGGCCCAGGTGTCCCCAGGGACTGGTGTGGAACTCCTGGGCGTGCACCAGCAGCCGCCCGGGCTGGGACGCCGCATCTAGGAACTTGCCCGCGTACGCGATGTCGGGCACGCGCTGCTCCTTGTTGACGATCAGGTTCTCCACCACGTTGACGTCCTCGGCCTCCGCCTGCGCCACCATGTCCTTCGGCGTATTGCGATACGCGCCGCCGTAGTTCATGTGGGTGTGCATGTCGGCGCTCACCCAGCGCCAGCCCGGCGCCGCCGGCAGCTTCAGCGGAGTGAGCCGTACCGTCAGTGCCATTTGTTGTCCGGGCAGCAAGGTGAGCTCGCGCCGCTCGAAGCGGTTGGCGAATCCCTTCATGACCTCGACCGTCACTCGCCCCGCCGGCAGCGTGACCGGCGCCGCTCCCGTCGAGTGGAAGTAGTAGGCCTCGAACTTGCCCGCCGCGGCGGGGTCGTAGCCGTCGTCGGCGCGTACCCAGGCGTCCTCGGGAGCATAGGCCAGCCCGTCCCCGCCCGTGACCGAGACCCGCGCCGCCGTCGGCTTTCCCGCCGCGTCCAGCACGCGCACCAGCAGGTGTGCCATGGGACGCAGGTATTTCCGCTGCTTCACTCGCAGTTGCCTCTGCTGTCCTCCCGGCAGGTCCAGCAGCCACAGCTCCGTGTTCCCGCTCCGGTTGGAGATGAAGGCGACGTGCTTCCCGTCCGGCGACCACCGCGGCGCCGTGTTGTCGTATTCGCCGTAGGTGAGCTGGAAGGGATGCCCGCCTTCGGCCGGCATCAGCCACAACTGGTTCCACTGCCGTCCCAGGTACGAGCTATAGACCAGCCGCTTGCCCTCGGGCGAGAACTCCGGCCGCGCCTTCCACGTGGTCTCCTCGAAGTAGAACTCGCGAGCCTCCGACCCCGGCTCCGCCTTCATCCGCCAGAAGCCGCCTGTGCCGTAGATGTGCCCGCGGTTGGAAACGAAGAGGACCTCCGCCCCGTCCCGCGACCACGCCGGACTGATCTCGGTGTCGTACTTGCTGTAGTAGTAGCGGGGAAGGGGGGTCTCGGTTTCGCCGGTCAGCCGCTGAACGGATTGCAGCTGCCCCTCCCTCACCTGCGCCACAAAGACGTGGAAGCGCTTGTTGTGCGAGGTCGAGACGAAGGCGATGCGCTTTCCATCCGGCGACCACCGCGGGTCCACATTCACCGCGCCGCCCGCAGTGAGCTGGTAGGATTTTCCCGTCGCAACTTCCAGCAGGTGCAGTTCGATGGCGCCGCCGAAGTAGCGCGCGAACGCCACCCAGCGCCCGTCCGGCGACCAGTCCGGCTGGTAGTCGTATCCCGGCCCGGCGGTCAACTGCTGCGCCGCCTCGGAGTCGAGCTCCTGCCGCCACAGTGACCCCGCCATGGAGTAGATGACCGACTTCGAATCCGGCGACCAGGCCACGCTGCTCGGCCCCGTGGTCAACTGCGGCAGGTACATCTCCCGGTAGTAGTAGGAGTGCGGCAGGTCGATCTGCTCCAGCACCGGCCGCCGCTCGGCCAAGGCGGGCAGCGCCGCCGCCAGCATCAGCGGCAGGATCATCCAACGGATCGCGCGCACTCTTGAGGGCATAAGGAAGAGAACGGAACGGTATTGCATGGGGCGCCAGGAATCAAGCGTGCCCGTCGCTGGAAGCTGTCATCCTGAGCGAGGGAGGGCTCCCCCGCGTTTGCTTCAGCGCGGGAAACCCGAGTCGAAGGACCTCGGTTTTCTTGACACGGCTTCTGGCCTTCGCTACCATCCGCGCCGTCTTCGACGCGAGGTGCGTATGGCAGCGGTGAATCGCAAGCGGATTCTTCTGGGCGCGCTGGCCGGAGGCGTGGCTTGGAACGTGTGGAGCATCGGCCTGAACGTCGCCTTCCTGGGCAAGTACTACGAAGCCGGCCAGAAATCCGGACAATACCTGATGGAGCCGCGCTATCCCTTTTTCGCCGGGCAGTGGATCCTGATGATCTTCGTGTGCTCGTTCTTCCTGGCCTCGCTCTACTCCCGGGTACGCCTGAGTTGCGGCCCCGGGCCCAAGACGGCGCTGCAATTGGGCGCGGCAGTGGGCTTCATCGCGGGCTTCCCCTTGAGCTTCGCCAACGCCACCTGGTCGGTGCTTCCGCGCATGATTCCCCTGGGCTGGATGCTGGAGATGTGGGGCGGTGCCATCCTGGCCACTCTGGCCGCTGGCTGGTTGTACAAGGATTAGCCGGGTGGCGCCCGGCGTCCCGCCGGCCACGAAGCCGCCTCCGCCTGGGTGCGTAGAGAC
>CBRAFF010000205.1:0-3772 GCA_967755155.1 uncultured bacterium | reverse complement strand
CCCGCGGCCTGGCCCGGGATGCCGTAGCGCTTGAGCTTGCGATAGAGCGTGGCGCGGCTGATTCCCAGCTTCTTCCCAGCCAGGGCCTTGTCACCCTTCACTTCTGCGAAGACGCGCTGGATGGTGGTGCGCTCCATCTCTTCCAGGTCGGTGGACTGCAGGTCCAGGTGCAGTTCGGGCGGAGCGGCGGCCGTTGCGGCCGAAGAGGGCGGCGCGGAGCGGATGGAGGGCGGCAGGTCGGCGAGGTCGAGCCCTGTGTGGTTGCCCAGGGCGACGGCGCGCTCGATGCAGTTCTCCAGCTCGCGGACGTTTCCCGGCCACTCGTACTGCAACAGGCACTGCATGGCGGCCTGGGTGACCTCCATCGGCTGGTTGGGGGAGTAGCGGTCGAGAAAGAAATGGACGAGGGTGGGAATGTCGGAGCGGCGCTCGCGTAGCGCGGGCAGATGCACGGTGACCACGTTGAGCCGGAAGTAGAGGTCCTTGCGGAACGTGCCCGCGCGATAGGCCTCCTCCAACTCGCGATTGGTGGCGGCGACCACGCGAACGTCCACCTTGATCCGCTCGTTCGAACCAACGGGGCGCACCTCTTTCTCCTGCAGGACGCGCAACAGCCTGCCCTGCATCTCCAGCGGCAGTTCGCCCACTTCGTCGAGGAAGATGGTGCCGCCCGAGGCCGCCTGGAACAGTCCGTGCTTGGACCGCACGGCGCCGGTAAAGGCGCCCTTCTCATATCCGAAGAGCTCGCTTTCGATCAGGGTGGGAACCAGGGCGCCGCAATCCACCGCCACGAACGGCCGCTTGGCGAATGAGCCGCGGAAGTGGATGGCGCGGGCCACCAGTTCCTTGCCCGTGCCGCTCTCCCCGGTGATGAGCACAGGGGTGCGGGTGTCCTTGAGGCGGGCGACCATGCGCAGCACGTCCTGGATCTTGGCGGAAGAGCCGACGATGCCGTTCAGCTCCATCTCCGTGGTCACGCGCTCGCGCAGGAACTGGTTCTCTTCCACCAGCCGCACCTTCTCCGCCATGCGTTGCAGCACCAGCTTCAGCTCCTCCACCCGGAAAGGCTTGGTGATGTAGTCGTAGGCGCCCAGCCTCATGGCCTGGACGGCGGTCTCGATGCTGCCGTAGCCGGTCATGATGGCCACCTCGGTGCGCGGCAGCAGCTTTTTCACCTGCTCCAGGAACTCCAGGCCGGTCATGTTCTCCATCTTCAAGTCGGCGAGGACCAGGTCGGGAGAGTTGGCCTGCAGGTAGGCGAGGGCGGCCTCCCCGCTCTCCGCTTCGTGGCAGGCGAAACCCAGGGACGTGCCGATGGTGGAGCAGAGCTTGCGGATGCTCTGCTGGTCGTCCACTACCAGAAGCTGGATGCGGAAGTCGTCGCTCATGGCGCCTTGCCGAAGGTCTTCTCCACGCTGCTGAGCAACTGCTGCACGCGGAAGGGTTTTTCCACGCAGGGCGCCCCGGTGCGCTGCAACAGGTTGACCGTCTCCTCGTTCACCAGGTCGCCGGTGATGAACAGGATGCGGGAGGCGAGCTGGGGACGGTGGGCGACGATCCAGGCATGGACGTCGGCGCCGGTGACGCCCCCGGGCATGCGCATGTCGGTGATCACGCCCAGGTATTCGCCCGCGGCCAGCAGGCGCAGGCCCTCCACTCCCGAGGGCGCCGGCACAATGGCGTAGCCGCTGCGCTCCAGCGCCGAGCGCAGCAGGATCATGACCGACGGTTCGTCCTCGATGACCAGCAGGGGCAGGCCGCGCTGGGCGGGCCCGGCGGCGTTTTTGGCGGCGGTCACTCCTCCACCCCGGCCGTGGCCACCATGGCCGCTTTGGAGGCCACCGGCAGGCGCACGCTGAAGCTCGCGCCCTCGCGCCCCTCATTGTTGCGGCAACCGATCTCCCCCCCGTGCTCGTGCACGATGCCGTAGCAGATGCTCAATCCCAGGCCCGTTCCCTTGCCCACTTCCTTGGTGGTGAAGAAGGGATCGAAGATGCGCTCGGGGTGGGCAATGCCGGGACCGTTGTCGGTGAACACCACCTCGACCATGCCGTCGCTCTGAGCGGTAGAGATCTCGATGGCGCCCCGCCGCGAGGTGGAGCTCACCGCGTCGTAGGCGTTGTTGAGGATGTTGAGGAAGACCTGCTGCAACTGGTGGGCGTCGCCCACCACCTCCGGGACCTTCTCGTTCAAGTTTTCCACGATCTCCACGCCATGATTGGCGAAGTCGTAGGAGCGCAACTGGAGGGTGCGGCGCAGGATGCCGTTGAGCTGCACCGGGCGGCGTTGCGGCGGCGTCTGCCGGGCAAAGCTCAGCAGGTTCTGCACGATGAGTTTGGTGCGCTGCGCCTCCTGCACGATGACCCGCAAGTCCTTTTTGGCCAACTCGGGAACGTCGGGGTGGTCCACCAGCAGGTCGGCGAAGCCCAGAATGGCGGTCAGCGGGTTGTTCACCTCGTGGGCCACGCCGGAGACCAGTTGCCCCACCGCCGCCATCTTTTCCGTGTGCATGAGCTTGGCCTGCAGCATGGCGGCGTCGGTGATATCGGTCATGACGGCCACGATGCTGTTGACGTTGTTCCCCTCGTCGCGCATGGGGCTCAGGTTCACCGAGAACTGGCTCACCTTGCCGTCGCCCCCCAGCAGCGGCAGTTCCAGGTTGTCCACCTGCTGGCCCTGCAGCACCGCCTGCAGCGCTTCCGTCAGGACGGGCCGCCGGGGCGGCGCCACGAACTCCGCCAGGCGGTGTCCCACCAGCTCCGATTCCCGGTACTTGCCCGCCTCGAAGCAGCGGCGGTTGGCGTAGGTGATGAGCCCGGCGGTATCGGCCACCAGGATGAGGCTCTGGGTGTGGTTGAGGATCTTGGTGTTGAAGTCGCGCTCGCGCACCAGTTGCGCCTGGAAGGTCTTGAGCCCGGTGATGTCGAGGATGGCGCCGCGATACTGCACCACGCGGCCGTTGGCGTCGCGGACGGCAAAACAGTTCTCCAGCGTGTGCAGGATGGAGCCGTCCTTGCGCCGCACCGCCTGCTCGAAGTTGCGCACCGCTCCTTCCTTCTCCACCTTCTCCTGGAAGCCGCTGCGCTGCTCGGCAGAAAGATAGAGCTTGCTGGGGATGTCCACTTGCAGCAGCTCCTCCCGGCTGGAGTAGCCCAGCATGGCCACCAGGGCGTCGTTGACTTCGACGAAGCGGCCCTCCGGGGTGGAAAAGAACAGCCCTTCCTGGATGTTCTCGAACAGCTCGCGGTAGCGGCGCTCGGCCTCGCGGCGGTCGGTGATGTCCTTGAGCACGTGGATGATGTGCCCGCCCTGGTCCGGCTCGCTGTGCGTGCGCGAGGTGGAGACCAGGTAGGTCCGCTCCAAGACCGGATGCAGCAACTCTTCTCCTTCGTGCATCCCGGGGCGGCAGAAGGGACAGGAGTGGCCGCTGCCCTCGCCGCAAATGGAGACCAGCGCCCGCATGTTCAGCCCGATCAGCTCCGTGGGCTTCACCCCGATGAACTCGGCCAGGGGACGGTTGGCGCGCACCACGCGGAAGGTCTCGTCGTGGACCACGATGAAGTCGCTGATGGCGTCGAAGATCTGCACCCACTGGCCGCGCGCGCGGGCGATCTGCTGGAACAGGCGGGCGTTCTCCAGCGCCACCGACGCGTGGCCCACCAGCGCTTGCAGCAGGTTGTGCTCGGCGCCGGTGAGTTCAGAGCCGCGGTCGGCCAACAGCAGCAGGCCCAGCAGGTCCTGGCCGGCGCCCCCGCTCAAGCGGGCCACCGTC
>CBRAFF010000204.1:0-3798 GCA_967755155.1 uncultured bacterium | reverse complement strand
ATTACCAGATTATACCTGGGCCAATCCCTACAATCTACAGTTTTTGGAATAACCCTGTTATTTAATGTAAGTCTAGAAAGGCAATAGCCATGGACTGCCCATCGGCCCACCCATAGAATCTCAACTCACACAGATGCAGGAGGAAACGAGCGCGTTGCGTGCCTCGGTTGAGCCGATTTGAGTCTGAACCCCATCGCCGCGCCCGCTGCCACCGTCCCCGAGATGGGCGAGCATTTCGCGACGGTGGACGACTTGCGCCTGCGCTACCTGAGGGGCGGCACTGGGCCTCCGCTGGTGCTCATCCACGGGCTGATCGGCTACTCCTTCTCCTGGCGGTTCAACCTAGCGGCGCTTGCGCCGCACGCCACCCTCTTCGCCGTGGACCTTCCGGGCATGGGGTACTCCGACCGATGTTCCACTCTGGACTGCCGTCTGCCCGCTGCCGCAGGGCGTCTGCTGCGATTTCTCGACGGCCAGAAGATCGAATCCGCGGACGTGCTCGGTACCTCGCACGGCGGCGGGCTGGCCATGATGCTGGCGGCGATGGCGGAAGGACGGGTCCGCCGCCTCATCCTGGTGTCGCCGGTGAATCCCTGGTTACGCCACGGACGGCTGCTTGCGCCCCTGCTGGGCCGCATCCCGGGAGGCGGGCGTCTGCAGCCGCCGCTCATGCGATTGGGGCCGCTGCATCGCTTCCTTCTGCGCCGGCAGTACGGCGACCCGCGCCGCATCTCCCCGGGGACGCTCGAGGGCTACCTCGCGGCATTCAAGATCCCGGGGACGCTCGACTACGCCCGGCGCGTGCTGCACGGCTGGCGTGACGACCTGCGGGAACTGGAGCTGGTCCTGCCGCGTATCCGTCACATCCCCACATTGCTGGTCTGGGGAAGCCGCGACGGCGTGGTTTCCCCCGCCTCCGCCCGGCCCTTGCTCCAGACCTTCGCCCACGCGGAGCTGGCCCTGCTCGAGGGCGCCGGCCACGTCCCCTACGAGGAGCTGCCGCAGGAGTTCAACCGCGCCGTGCTCGGGTTCCTGGCCAAGCCGCCTGCGGGAACGGATTGACTGATATGCTCGTTCCAGGAGCAGGGAAGAATGAACGTCAAGCGCATGGTGGTCCTGGCACTGGGATGGATGTTCATCCTGCTCGGCTTGGCCGGGCTTTTCCTGCCGGTCCTGCAGGGCGTGCTCTTCCTGTTCATCGGACTCATCATCCTCTCCACCGAATACGTGTGGGCGCACCACCTGTTGGGGCGGTTGCGCGAGCGCTTTCCCGGACTGGCGAAGCATGCCGACCACGCCAAAGAGCGCGCCCACGCCTGGCTGCAGCGGATCTCGGGGCGCACGCCGGATTCCGGCGCGCCCTGAGCGCGTTGCCGCCGGCCGTGGCTGGTGCTAGGCTGCGATGGCTGTGTTCTCCTTCCTAAGATCCGCGCTGACCGGGCTGGAGCGCGAAGCCTGGGTGCGCTTCCTGGGCGCGGTGGCCGGGTTGAGCCTGGCCTTCGCCGCCGCCATCTTTTCCACCATCTACCGCCAGGAGGGCAACGTGGTGGCCACCGCCATCGCGGCCTCCCTCGCCCTGCTCATCGCCGGCGTGGTGGCCGTGACTTCGGTGCCCTACCTGGCACGCCGCGTGGCCATCGCCCGGGTGCGCGACGCCTTCGACTACGACGTCACCCGCGAGGGCATGATCTACCTGGGCGTGGCCCTGGCCATCGGCGTGGCCGCCCTCAACACCGGCAACAATCTGCTGTTCATCGTGGTGGCCGCCATGCTCGCCGGCGTTCTGGTCTCGGGCGTGGCTTCCGCCGGGGTGCTGCGCGGACTGGAACTGCAAGTCTCGCTTCCCCCTCACCTGTTTGCCGGCAAGAGCGTGATGGGGCGCCTCACGCTCACCAACACTCGCCTGGGCGCGCCCTCGTTCTCGGTGAGCGTGGCCCCGCCCCGCCGCAAGCGGAGAGGGAAGCGCCGCCAGTGGCAGCGCGGAGTGTGGGCCTTCCCCTCCGGCCCGGAGAAGAAGCCGTGGCTGCGCTTCCCCGACCTGGTGTGGAAGAAGCTGCCCGAACCTCCCGACCCTGACCAGATCTTCCGCGGCTCGGTCTATTTCCCCTACCTTCCGGCGCGCGCTGAGGTGATGGCCGAGGTCGAGCTCTCCTTCCCGCGCCGCGGCCGCTATGTGCAGGAGGGCTTCGGCGTCGCCACGCGCTTCCCCTTCTCCTTCCTGGTGAAGACGCGCCGCATGGCGCTGCGGCAGGAGGCGCTGGTCTATCCCTCGGTGGAGCCCATGGACGAGTTCTTCGAGGTCCTGCCCATGATCACCGGCGAGTTCGAGGCCTTCGTGCGCGGGCGCGGCTACGACCTCTACCGCATCCGCGAGTACATGCCGGAAGACTCGGCGCGGCACGTGGACTGGAAGGCCACCGCCAAGTCGGGTGCGCTCAAGGTGCGCGAGTTCACGCGCGAAGACGAGCGCAAGCTGCGCATCGTCTTCGACAATCCGCCGCCCGACGTGGTCTCGCCCCAGGCCTACGAAAACGCCGTGGCCCTGGCCGCCTCCCTGGGCTGGCACTTCGCCGCCGAGGATACCGACCTCTCCTTCGCCGCTCCCGGCTACCGCGGCGCTCCCGACATCTACGACTTCCTCGCCTACCTCGCCCTGGTCCAGGCGCAGGACGGGCCTTCGCTGCTGGAGAGCCTGGAAGTGACCGACGACTACAACGTCATCCTCACCACCCGCCCGCGCGGCTCCATCCCCACCGCGCTCTGGGCCTGTTCTTACTTCGTTTTCATCGAGGACCAGGGCGTGCGCGCGGGCTAGCGGGCCGCGTCCCCGCGCCTTGTGTTCCGCCCGATTCCCGGCGTACGATTCGATTTAGGCGCTGGCCCTTCGGGGAGGAGTAGATGCCAAGAATCCGGGAGCTGCTCAATGACCGGCCCATCTTCCATGTGGAGGCCGATCAGTCGGTCCTCGAGACCGTGAATTACATGGTGGACCACAACATCGGCGCCGTCCCCGTGCTGCGCGATGGCGAACTGGTGGGCGTCTTCTCCGAGCGCGACCTGATGAAACGGGTGGTGGCCGGGGCCCGCAGCCCGGGCTCCACCCAGGTCTCCGAGGTCATGACTCCGCGCCCGCACAGCGTTACGGCGGAAGAAAGCATCGAGAACTGCATGTTCCTGATGCGCGAGCACGGCTTCCGCCACCTGCCCGTGGTCGAGGGCAAGCAGCTCAAGGGATTCCTCTCCCTGCGCGACCTGCTGCTGCACAACCTCAACCAGAAGGACAGCGAGTCGCGCATGATGAGCGACTACATCCAACAGACCAGTTCCCGCAAGAGCTGAGGGTGCCCCACGTTCGCGCCATGTTTTTCGGCGCTAACGTGGGAGAGACTCCCCACCTCTCTCCCGCCGCTACGGTAGAATTGCGCCCGCGAGCCTTTCCATGCGCTTTCCCGCGGTCGTCAAGCGGCTCAAGAAGATCGTCGGCGCCGATTCCGTCCTCGAGCGCGAAGAAGACCTCATGCTCTACGAGTACGACGGCGGCTTCAGTCGCGGCACCCCCCGCGCCGTCGTCTTCCCACAAACTACGGAGCATGTTTCCCGGATCATGCGTCTGGCGGGCGAGAGCGGCGTGCCCATCGTGCCGCGCGGCGCCGGCACCGGACTGAGCGGCGGCTCCATCGCGCGTACCGGCGGCATCGTGCTGGGCTTCTCGCGCATGAACCGCATCCTTCACATCGACCTCGAGAACCAGCGCGCCGTGGTCGAGCCCGGCGTGGTCAACCTCGACCTCAGCAAAGC
>CBRAFF010000203.1:0-3798 GCA_967755155.1 uncultured bacterium | reverse complement strand
ACAGCAGCAGGAATAGGGCGAGGGAACGCTTGAGCATAGTAGAACTCCAGGAGGCGGCCCACAAAAGCGTGCGCCGCGGATTATGTAATCCATTGAATATACAGCGGCTAAAGGAGTCGCGCAACGGTCACGGCCAAGCGGCCCGGAAACGGCAACGGCGCGGGCTACGGCTTCCGTCCGGTTGGAAACGGGCGCCGGTTGGAGTATAAAAATAGGTGCCCGTCGTTCGACCGTGGTTTCCCCCGCCCCGCCCTGCCACGGCGGGCTGGGCCCGTTGGAATCTCAGCAGGAGAGGAAACGTATGGCCGCCAGTGCGCCCGCCAAAGGACTGGAAGGGATCGTCGCCGCCACTTCGAGCGTCTGCTACATCGACGGCGAGAAGGGCGTGCTGGCCTATCGCGGCATCGACATCCACGAGCTGGCCGACCATTCCACTTTCGAAGAGACCTGCTACCTGCTGTGGTTCGGGCGCCTGCCCACGGCCAAGGAGCTGGAAGAGTTGCGCGTCGGCCTGGCCGCCGAGCGCAAGCTGGATTCCGCCATCTTCAACCTGCTGCGGGGACTGCCGCCGCACTCCGTGCCCATGGAGGTGCTGCGCACCGCGGTTTCCGCGCTCTCCTTCTACGATCCCGACGAGGCGGTGAACGACCACGAGGCCAACCTGCGCAAGGCCATCCGCCTGACCTCGCAGATCGCCATGATCGTGGCCGCGTACGACCGCATCCGCAAGGGGAAGAACGTGGTGGCGCCGGACCGCACGCTCTCCCACTCCGCCAACTTCCTGCTGATGCTGAACGGCGAGAAGCCGTCCGACACCGCGGAAAAGGCGCTGGACATTGCGCTCATCCTGCACGCCGACCACGAGCTGAACGCCTCCACCTTCGCCGCGCGAGTGATCGCGGCCACGCTCTCGGACATGCACTCGGCCATCACCGGCGCCATCGGGGCGCTGAAGGGGCCGCTGCACGGCGGCGCCAATGAAGAAGTGATGAAGCTGCTCTTCGGGGTGGAGAAGGCGGGGGAAGAGCCGGTGGAGCACGTGAAGCAGATGCTGGCCAACAAGAAGAAAGTCCCGGGCTTCGGCCATCGCGTCTATCACACCGAGGACCCGCGGGCCACGCACCTGCGCAAGATGTCGGAGGACCTGGGCCGGGCGAGCGGCAACTCCAAGTGGTTCGACTGGTCGCGCGCCATCGAGCTCTACATCAACAAGGAAAAGAAGCTGAACGCCAACGTGGACTTCTACTCCGCCTCCACCTACACCACGCTGGGCATCGACGTGGACCTGTTCACTCCCATCTTCGCCGTGTCGCGCATCTCGGGCTGGGCGGCGCACGTCATCGAGCAACTGGACGACAACCGGCTCATCCGCCCGCGCGCCGACTACATCGGCCCCAAGCACCCAAACCCTTACGTGCCCATCGAGCGCCGGTAAGCGGCCGGCCGGGCAGGGCGTAAAATAAAGCCATGCGCCGGGTGTACCTCGACAACAACGCGACCACGCCCGTCCTCCCCGAGGTGCTGGAGGCGATGCGGCCCTACTTTGCCGAGCAGTTCGGCAACGCCTCCTCCATCCACCGTCACGGGCAGCAGGCGCGGGCGGGGGTAGAGCGCGCCCGCGAATCGGTGGCGGAGCTGCTCGGCTGCCGCGCCGCCGAAGTCGTCTTCACCAGCGGCGGCACGGAGGCGGACAACCTCGCCCTCTTCGGCCTCATCGATGTTGGGAAGGGCGACCACCTGGTCACCTCGACCATCGAGCACCACGCGGTGCTGCACTCCGCGAAGCGGCTGGAGGAGCAGGGCTGCGAGGTCACCTACGTTCCCGTGGACGGTCAGGGACGGGTGGATCCCGCTGACATCCGCCGCGCGCTGCGGCCGAATACCAAACTAATCTCCGTGATGATGGCCAACAACGAGACCGGCGTGCTCCAGCCGGTGGAGGAGATTGGCAAGGTCGCCGCCGAGGCCGACGTCTACTTCCACACCGACGCGGTGCAGGCGGCGGGCAAGGTGCCCATCGACGTCGAGCGCATCGGCTGCGACCTGCTCTCCATCTCCGGCCACAAGATGCACGCCCCGCAGGGCACCGGCGCCCTCTATCTCCGCAAGGGAACGCTCCTCCACCCGCTGTTTTACGGCGGCAGCCACGAGCGCTCGCGGCGTGCGGGAACGGAGAACGTCCCGGGCATCGTCGGCCTGGGCAAGGCGGCGGAGATGGCGGCGGCCGCGCTCGCCAGTGGCGAGATGGAGCGGCTGGGCGCTTTGCGCGACCGCATCCAGAGCACCGTGCTCGAGTCCATCGAGGCCACCGGAGTGAACGGCGAGGGCGCGCCCCGCGTTCCCACCACCACGAACCTGTATTTCGAGTTCATCGAAGGCGAGGCCATGGTCATCGCGCTCGACCTCAAGGGAGTGGCGGCCGCCACCGGCGCTGCCTGCTCCTCGGGAGCCACGGAGCCCTCGCACGTGCTTACCGCCATGGGACTGCGCCCTGAACGCGCCCGCGGCAGCCTGCGCCTGAGTCTGGGCAAGCAGAACACCGCCGAGGACGTGGACTTCGCCCTGAGCGTCCTGCCGGATGTGGTGGCCCGCCTGCGCGAGCTTTCCCCGGTGTACAAGAAGCAGGAAGCTGCGGCCCACGCCAAGGTGAAGTAGGACAACCAGAATGACTGAGAGCGGCATGATCGCGGTGGCCATGTCGGGCGGGGTGGACTCCTCGGCCGTAGCGGCCCTGCTGCGCGCCGAGGGACGCCAGCTTGTCGGCCTGACCATGCAGCTGTGGAACCAGCGCCGGCTGGCGGGGCAGCCGGGCATCCCGGAGTCGGTCCAGGGGCGCTGCTGCTCGCTGGACGACGTCTACGACGCCCGCCGCGTGGCCGAGACCCTGGGCATCCCCTACTACGTGGTCAACCACGAGGAGCGCTTCGAGCGCGACGTGGTGCGGCCCTTCGTGCAGGAGTATCTCTCCGGGCGCACGCCCATCCCCTGCAGCCTGTGCAACAACCACATCAAGTTCGACGAGTTGCTGGTGACGGCGCGGCAGATCGGCGCCGAGTCGGTGGCCACCGGCCACTACGCGCGGGTGGAGTTCGACGCCGGCCGCGGACGGTGGCTCTTGAAGCGCGCCCTGGACCGCTCCCGCGACCAGAGCTATTTCCTGTTCGGCCTCACCCAGGAGCAGCTCTCGCGCACCCGCTTCCCGCTGGGCGAGATGCGCAAGGAAGAGGTGCGGGATGTCGCGCGCCGGCACGGGCTGGCCCTGGCTGAGAAGCCCGATTCGCAGGAGATCTGCTTCGTCCCCGGCGGCGACTACAAGCGATTCATCGACGCCTACCTGGCCGAGCAGGGGGAAGCCGCGAGCGAGACGGCCGGGGAGTTGGTGACCCAGGGCGGGGAAGTGGTGGGGGAGCACGCCGGCGTCCAGAACTTCACCGTGGGCCAGCGCAAGGGGCTGGGCGTGGCCACCGGCTCGCCGCTCTACGTCCTCCAGCTCCGCGGCGACACGCGCCAGGTGGTGGTGGGCGGCTACCAGGAGCTTTATTCCCGCACCCTGCGCGCCCGCGACCTGAACTGGATCGCGGTGGGGAAGCTGGAAGCGCCCATGCGGGTGCAGGCCAAGATCCGTCATCGGCACGAGCCGGCGCCCGCGACGGTCGAGCCGGCGGGCCAAGCCGAGGCCGACGTCCTCGTCACCTTCGACCAGCCGCAGCGCGCCATCACTCCGGGGCAGGCAGTGGTCTTTTACGACGGCGACCTGGTGGTGGGAGGCGGCTGGATCGCCTGAGCCCGCGCACGGAA
>CBRAFF010000202.1:0-3825 GCA_967755155.1 uncultured bacterium | reverse complement strand
GCCCTCTTCACCCGCCGCGAGGCGTCCCCGCCGGGGACCTCGC
This sequence comes from uncultured bacterium, assembly GCA_967755155.1. Lineage (GTDB taxonomy): Bacteria > Acidobacteriota > Terriglobia > Terriglobales > Acidobacteriaceae > DASYVL01. The sequence continues at coordinate 3,782 of CBRAFF010000202.1, read as the reverse complement.
GCGCCCTGGGATGGGACACGCCCTCTTCCCCCTCACAATCGGGAAAACACTTTTCCCCGCGCTCCTTCGGGCATCTGGGCTACACGGGAACATCGCTGTGGGCTGACCCCGAGCGCCGGCTCTCGGTCACGCTCCTGACCAACCGCACCTGGCCCGACCGCGCCCCGGAGAGGATGGAGAAGATCAAGGAAGTGCGCCCCCGGTTCCACGACGCCATGGTGGAGGCGCTCTCGTGAGCAAGGCGCCAGACCTCGCCAAGCTGGGCACGGAGCGCTCGAACCCCTCCGCCGCGGCCTTGGACACTCGTTCGGCGCTGGGGATCGCGCGCCTCATCAACGACGAGGACACGCGCGTCCCCTTCGTCATCCGCACCCTCCTCCCCGATATCGCTCGCGCCATCGACGCGATCGCCAAAGCCCTCTTTCGCGGCGGCCGCCTCATCTATGTAGGCGCGGGAACCAGCGGGCGCATGGCGGCGCTCGACGCCTCCGAGTGTCCGCCCACGTTCAACACTCCTCCGCGCATGGTCCAGTACGTCATCGCCGGAGGCGCGCGGGCGCTCGCCCGCGCCGCCGAGGTCAACGAAGACTCGCCCCAGCTCGGCCGCCGTGACCTGGCGAAAAAGCGGCCGACGAAGAGAGACGTGGTGGTCGGCGTCAGCGCCAGCGGCCGGACTCCCTATACCCTGGGCGCGCTGGAGTATGCGCGCGAGCGCGGCGCGGCCACGGTCGCCGTCGTCGGAAACCCGGGCTCCGCGATGGAGCAGGTGGCGGACATCGCCATCGTGGCCGAGACCGGGCCGGAAGTGGTGGCCGGCTCCACGCGCATGAAGGCGGGCACCGCGCAGAAGCTGGTGCTCAACATGCTCACGACCGGCGCCATGACCCGGCTGGGCTACGTCTACGGCAACCTGATGGTGAACGTCCACCCGAAGAACCGGAAGCTGGTGGAGCGCGGCCTCGCCATCCTCAAGCGGGCCGCCGGCCTCGACCGGGAGGCGGCGAAGCGGGCGCTCAAGGCTGCCGGGAACAGCGTCCCGGTGGCGCTGGTGATGCTGAAGGCCGGCGTCAGCCGCGCCCAGGCCCGGCGCCGCTTGGCTGCCGTCCACGGCCATGTCCGCAGGGCCATGGAAGGCTAACCACACTGGTCACGGGGTGGCTCCGGTGTCTAATCCTGATTAGCTCGTAGAATGTCTGTGGATGCGGGCGACTCGCCCGCCCAGGTAGATCTCATGGACAAGTTCGTCATCCGCGGCGGCAATCCCCTGGTGGGAACGGTGCGCATCTCGGGCGCCAAGAACGCCGCGCTTCCCTGCATGGCCGCGGCCCTCCTCACCGACGAGCCCGTCATCCTGGAGAACATCCCCGACGTGCGCGACATCCAGACCACGCGCAAATTGCTGGAGGCGATGGGCGCCGAGGTCGAATTGGGATACGGTCGCGCCCACCATCGCACCACGTTGAGCTGCCGCAACCTGGCCAAGCCCGAGGCCTCCTACGAGCTGGTGAAGACCATGCGCGCCAGCACCCTGGTGCTGGGACCGCTGGTGGCGCGCATGGGACAGGCGCGGGTCTCGCTTCCGGGCGGCTGCGCCATCGGCGCGCGGCCCATCAACCTGCACATCAAGGGACTGGAGCACCTGGGCGCCGCCATCACCCAGGAGCACGGCTACGTGGAAGCGCGGGCGGAGCGCCTGCGCGGCGGCCACATCGTTTTTGACCGCATCACCGTCACCGGCACCGAAGACCTGCTGATGGCCGCCACCCTCGCCGACGGCGAGACCGTGATGGAGAACTGCGCCCTCGAGCCCGAGGTCGCCGACCTGGCCGCACTGCTCAACAAGATGGGCGCGCGCATCGAGGGCGCGGGGACTTCCACCATCAAGGTGAAGGGTGTGGAGCGGTTGCGCGGCGCCAAGCACCGCATCATTCCCGACCGCATCGAGGCGGGGACTTTCATCGTGGCGGGTGCGCTCACCGGCGGCGACCTGATGGTCTCCGCCTGCGACCCTTCTCACCTGACGGCGCTGCTGCAGAAGCTTCAGGAAGCGGGCGCCACGGTGAAGCACAACGCCGATTCGGTGCGGGTGATGTCGAACGGCCCGCTCCAGCCCGCCGACGTGGCCACCGAAGAGTACCCGGGCTTCGCCACCGACATGCAGGCGCAGTACATGGTGCTGGCCACGCAGGCCGAGGGGACTTCCATCGTCACCGAGAACATCTTCGAGAACCGCTTCATGCACGCCCAGGAACTGGTGCGCATGGGGGCGAACATCAGCGTGGAGGGCCGCCAGGCCATCGTGCGCGGCAAGACGCCGCTGAGCGCGGCGGCGGTGCTGGCCAGCGACCTGCGCGCCTCGGCCTCGCTGGTGCTGGCCGGCCTGGTGGCAGAGGGCGAGACCATCATCGACCGCGTCTATCACATCGACCGCGGCTACGAGCGCATCGAGGAAAAGCTGCGCGGCGTGGGCGCCCAGATGAAGCGCATCGGCGAGATGCTGCCCCGCAGGACCGCCGCTCCCCTGGTCACAGGGTAGAGCGTCACCCTTCCGACAACGTGATAGGAACGGGCTCGCCCGCCTGGGCGCGCAGCACTCCCGCCACCGCCGCCAGCACCACCAGGGACGCCCCGAGCATCAGCGGCGGGATGGGCTCCTGGAGGATGAGCGCGCCTTCCACGATGGCGATGATGGGGATGACCAGGCTGATGGTCGAGATCTGATACGGCTGCATGTGCCGCAGCAACCAGTAGTAGGCGGCGAAGGCGATGGCGGACCCGGCGATGGCCAGGAACAGCAGGGCGGCGATTGCCTGAGCGGTCCACTGGGAAGTGAGGCCGCGCTCCGCCCCGAGGCTGGCTCCCACCAGCGCCACCGCGCCCACCAGGAACTGCCATCCGGTCGTGACCACCGGGTCCATGGCGGCGAGTTCGCGCTTGGCGAAGAGGATGGAGAAAGCATTCGAGACCACGCCCAGCAGGATGGCTACGCCGCCCAGGAGCGTGCTCCGCGAGGCGGTGAGCCCTTGTCCGAACAGCACTGCGATCCCGCCCGCGCCCACCACCATGCTGAGGATGGCGGCACGCGGCACGGAGTGCTTGCTCATCCACGGCGTGAGCGCGGCCACGCACAGCGGCAGCGCGGTGTAGAGCACTGCGGTCATGGAGGAGGTGACGAACTGCTCCGCCCAGAAGAGCAGGCCGTAGGGGAGGGCGATCATGGTGATGCCCAGGATGCCGACCGCGCGCCACTGGCGCGGCCCCTGGGGCGCCCGGGAGCCTCGCAGCGCCGCCAGCAGCAGCAGGATGGCGGCCGCAATGGCGAAGCGCACCCCGGCCGACCACAGCGGCGGCACGTCGCGCACCAGGACGCGGATGGCCATCCAGGTGCTTCCCCAGATGAGGCACAAGACACCGTAGACCAGGTAGTGAGTCAGGTGGAAGCCGCTCCGCGGCGAGGCGCCGCTCTCGGTGTGGGTGGCCATGGCGTTCAGTGTGACAGGGAGTAGATGCCGGGAAAAGGAAAAAGCCGCGAGAACTCTCGCGGCTTTTTCGTCAACTGGAAGTCAGCTTAGCGGTTGCCGCCGCCGTCGCCGCCGCGCGGTCCACCTGGGCCGCGGCCTCCGCCGCCTCCCGGGCCGCCGCGGCCACCGCGACCGCCTCGACCGCCCCGTCCGCCGCCGCCGCCGCCCCCCCGGCCGCGGAGTGCGCAGCGGAATCCCCAGCGGGAGAGCCGGTGCGGACGATCAGGGTGGGGGGCGAGGGGGCCGGGGGGCGAGGAGCGC
>CBRAFF010000201.1:0-3856 GCA_967755155.1 uncultured bacterium | reverse complement strand
GACGGGTGACGGCCACCAGCCATCCGATGTGGGGATGGAGCGTGCGGTCGCGTCCCGGCGACTCGGGGCCGGGGCCGAAGCCCAGCAGGTGGTCGGAATCGTCCATGGCGGTGCCGATGAGCCAGGGCGTCTGGGAGAGAGAAGGATGCAGAAGGCTGCGCGGCGCGGCCTTCTGGGCGTCGTCGAGCTTCTCGCCCTCGCGGCAGCCGGCGTCCTCCACCCGCGGATCGGCGGCCAGGGCGCGCGCGTAGGCCTCGAAGTTCGGGTCGAAGACGTCCGGCAGGTGGCCCTGCGCTCCCTTATAGATGTTGGGATCCACGCCACCGATAACCAGCGTCTTCACCGGCCCGGGCGCCAGCTCCCACAAGTTCACCGCGCTGTACCAGGCGGGATGCAGGATGCGCACAAAGGGCATCTTCTCCTGGTTGCCGCGGGGATTGCACGGGGTAGCGACGGGCAGCGCGCGGCTGGCGGAGTACTCGCCCAGGGTGTTGAATCCCCAGGCGCGCAGGCGGCGCACCGCGTGGGTGGAGAACTTCTCCCAGTCGCCTCCGTAGCGGGAGGCGAAGGCGTCCGCGGCGGTCTTGCCGCCGTCCCGCCAGTCCACCACGTACACCCCGGCCATCCAGAAGGGATTGCCCTCGGGCGTCACCAGCATCCAGCGCCGGCCCACCTGCTGGGTGCGGAAGTATCCCGAACCCTGGGCCACGCGCTGCTTCACCCCGCCGTAGCGGTCGCGCTTGGGCGGATTGGCGGCAGCGGCCGTCGCCGCCGGCAGGGCGAGGAGGGTGAGCACTCCGGCGAGGCGCGCGAGTTTTTGGCCCACGGTCATGAGATGCGGATGGGGCAGTGCGAGGGTCCCGCTTGACTCCCCTGCCCAAACCGTACCAGACTTCGCCCGCGATTGCCGGGGCCGGCCGGGACGGAGCGGAGTTTGTAGCACAACTCCGTCGGGAAAACGAGCGCCAAGCTTGGTATCCTTGGACTCCTATGACCGACCTGGCCCGTAAGACCTGTGTTCCCTGCCGCGGCGGCATTCCGCCGCTGAAGGGCAAGCTGCTGCGCGACCTTGCCAAGCTGCTGCCGGAGTGGAAGGTGGTGAAGCAGCACCACCTCACCCGCAGCTACGACTTCCCCGACTTCCGCTCGGCGCTCGCCTACGTGAACGGCCTGGGCGCCATCGCCGAAGAGCAGGGCCACCACCCCGACATCCTCCTCGCCTGGGGAAAAGTCGGCGTCACCACTTGGACGCACAAGATCGATGGGCTGACGGAGAGCGACTTCATCCTCGCCGCCAAGGCCGAGCGGCTGTATAAGAAGCGCAAGTAGGCGCGCTCGCCCCGCCTTCTCAGCGAACTCTGCTCTTCAGCCACTCTGCGGACTCTGCGTTCAAAATCTTGAAACGCGGAGGCGCGGAGGTTCCGCAGAGGGCGAGAGAGCAACCTAGGAATTCAGGATGGAGATCAGCGACCGCGAGCGCGGCAGGAAGGGCCGGTCGGTGATCTGTCCCTGGAACTCGCGCGCCCAGCGCCCGGGGATCTTGAAGCCGCACTTGGGGCAGGCGCCCTCCGCGGTCAGGTGGTAGCCGCTGATGAAGTAGCCGTAGCGCTCGATGAGCAGCGTGCGGCACTGCGGGCAGCGCGTGTTCTCCAGGTCGCCGACCCGGCCCGGCAGGTTTCCGGCGTAGACGTAGCGCAGACCCGCCTTGCGGCCGATCTCCGCGGCGCGCTCCAGCGTTTCCACGGAAGTGTTCGCCGGATCGGTCATCTTGTAGTCCTTGTGGAATGCGGTCACATGCCACGGGATGTCCGGCGAGACGCCGGCCAGGAACTCCGCCAGCCGCGTCAACTCGTCGTCTGAGTCGTTGAAGCCGGGGATGATGAGGGTGACGATCTCCACCCAGAAGTCCATGGCATGCAGGCGGCGGATGGTCGAGAGGATGGGCTGCAAGCGCCCGCCCAGCTCGTGGTAGTGGCGCTCGTCGAAGCTTTTGAGGTCGACCTTGTAGAGGTCGATCCACGGCCGCAGGAACTCGAGCACCTGCGGCGTGCCGTTGCCGTTGGAGACGAACGCCGTCCCCAGGCCGGCGGCGCGCGCTTCTTTGAAGATGGCCACCGCCCACTCGCTGGTGATGAGCGGCTCGTTATAGGTGCTGACCACCAGGCGCGCTTTCTGGCGCAGGGCGTCCTGCACCAACTCTTCCGGCGTAGTCGCGAGCGGCGGCGAGACGGCTTCGGGGTCGCGCAGCGCCTGCGAGGTCACCCAGTTCTGGCAATAGGAGCAGTGCAGGTCGCATCCCAGCATGCCGAAGCTGTAGGCCAGCGCCCCGGGATAGGCGTGGAAAAACGGCTTCTTCTCGACGGGGTCGCACTGCACGCCGCCCACGTATCCCCAGGGGACGTAGAGCACGCCGCCGCGGTTGTAGCGCACCTTGCAGACCCCGGCCTGGCCCTCGGGGATGGGGCAGCAGTGTCCGCAGGAGAAGCAGCGCAGGCGGTCGCGGTCGAGCTTTTCGTAGAGGCGCGGCTCGGCCTCGCGCACGTGCTGGTGGACGATCTCTTTGAGGGTGGGCATGGCAGTTGCCACCGCCGTTCCGTGCCCCGGACAGGCCTTCCTTCGGTTATCTTACTCCCGAGGGGAAGGCAGCGTTCAAAATGCAAAATGCAAAATGCAAAATGGAAAAGCAGGTAGCTTGGGGCTCTTGGATTCCTAATTTTGCATTTTTAATTTTGCATTTTGCATTGCACTTTTCCTTTCGCGGTAGGATGTCCCGGTGACTGCCACCCGCTTCCGCTGGCTGGGCTGGGGGATCCTGGCGACACTGGCGCTCTACGCCGCGTCGCGCGGGCCGCTGCTGCCGGAGATGCTGTGGTCGTGCCACGTGGCCACGGCGCTGGTGGGACTCGGGCTGGTTGCCGGCTCGCGGCGCCTGGTGGCCGCCGGATTCCTCTTCCACGCCGCCCTGGGATTCCCCGGATTCGTGCTGCTGGTGGTGGCCAAGCAGTGGTTCTCCGTGACCTCGGCCTGGGTCCACGTGCTGCCGCTGCTTGCCGGAGGGATGTACCTGCGCGGGCGCGGGCTCGGGCGCGCGACCGTGTTGCACTCCTGGCTTATCCTGCCGGTGATGCTGCCCATCAGCTACTGGCTGACGCCGGCGGCGCTCAACGTGAACCTTTCGCACGGGCCGTGGGAGCCGGCGGCGGCGTACTTCCCTGATCGCTGGGTCTTCTATATAGGACTGGGGCTTCTGAACCTGGCCGCGCTCGTCCTGATGCGGGCGATTCTCAATCGGTGGGTGCTGCGCCGGGGCTGAAGCCCATTTCACTGTGCCGCTTGACGCGGGCCTGAAGGCCCGCTCTTCCACCCACAGCCGAGGGCGGCTGTGCCACACGTTCCCGCCGAATCCGATTGCGCGGGGATAGCCCTTGGTACAAAATGTCCCGCACTTTGGGGTGGGGAGGCCTTTGGACACCTCTTCTCACGATGTTCTGCTGGTAGGCGGCGGGGGCGCAGGACTGCGCGCGGCCATCGCCGTGGCGGAGGTCAATCCCAAGCTGAGCGTGGCGGTGGTGTCGAAGGTCTATCCCATGCGCAGCCACACCGTCTCGGCCGAGGGCGGCGCGGCCGGCGTGGTCAAGCCCGACGACAGCCTGGACGAGCACTGCTACGACACCATCTCCGGCGGCGACTGGCTCAGCGATCAGGACGCGGTCGAGGCCTTCTGCCGCGAAGCGCCGCAGGAGTTGCTGCAGCTCGAGCACTGGGGCTGCCCCTGGAACCGCGAGCCCGACGGCTACATCGCGGTGCGCGCCTTCGGCGGCATGAAGAAGATGCGCACCTGGTTCGCCGCCGACAA
>CBRAFF010000200.1:0-3875 GCA_967755155.1 uncultured bacterium | reverse complement strand
GCGGGTTGGTCTGGTCCATGAACTGCGAGAGCTGCGAGGAGCCGAAGAACTCGCGGATGGCGGCCATCACCGGCTTGGCGTTCACCAGGTCGTGGGGCATGGCCGTGGACATCTCCTGGTAGACGCTCATCTTTTCCTTGATGGCGCGCTCCATGCGCACCAGGCCGATGCGGAACTGGTTCTCCAGCAGCTCGCCCACGGCGCGCACCCGGCGGTTGCCCAGGTGGTCGATGTCGTCCACCGTGCCGATGTTCTTGCGCAGCTTGAGCAGGTAGCGGATGGTGGCGTAGAAGTCGTCGGGCTCGAGGGTACGGTTGTCCAGGTTGGTGGCGTCGTGCTTGTCGAAGAGCTTGATGTTGAACTTCAGGCGGCCCACGCGCGAGAAGTCGTACTTGCGCGGGTCGAAGAACATGCCGTGGAAGAGCGCGGTGGCGGTGTCGAGCGTCGGCGGATCGCCGGGACGCAGCTTGCGGTAGATCTCGATCAGCGCCTCTTGCGGCGTCTTCACCGAGTCCTTGCGCAGGGTGCCGCTGATGACCGTGCCCACGTCGTCGCGCTCGGGGAAGAACACCTGGACTTCGGCGATGCCGGCGTCCATCATGCGCGCCAGGCGGTCGGAGGTCAGCTCGGTGTTGGCTTCGAGCAGCACCTCGCCGGTGGCGGTGTCCACGATGTCGGTGGTGGTGAAGGCGCCTTCCAGGTCGCCGGGCTCCACTTCGATCTCGGTGACCTTGGCCTTCTGCACTTCCTTGAGGATGGCCGGGGTGATCTTGCGGCCGGCGTGCGCAATCTCATTGCCGTGCTTGTCGGCGATGCGGTGCGAGAGCTTCAGGCCCACCAGGTTGGTGGGCAGCTCGCTGGCCGGGTCGAGCGTCCAGTGCAGCTTCTTGCCGCGCAGGGCGATCTTGTCCACGGTGTAGAAGGTGCGCAGGATGTCCTCATCGGAGCGCAGGCCCAGTGCGCGCAGGAAGATGGTCCCCAGGAACTTGCGCTTGCGGTCGATGCGCACGTACAGGATGCCCTTCTGGTCGTACTCGAACTCCACCCAGGAGCCGCGGTAGGGGATGATCTTGCCCAGGAAGTAAGTGCGGGCGTTGGCGGTCTCGAAGAAGACGCCGGGAGAGCGGTGCAACTGCGAGACGATGACGCGCTCGGTGCCGTTGATGACGAAGGTGCCGTTGGCGGTCATCAGCGGGATGTCGCCGAAGAAGACTTCCTGCTCCTTGATGTCGCGGATGGACTTGTTGCCGGTCTCCGGGTCCTTCTCGAAGATGGTGAGGCGGATGGTGACCTTGAGGGGGGCGGAATAGGTCATGCCGCGCTCCTCGCACTCCACCACGTCGTACTTGAGCTGCAGGCCGACCGGGTCGCCGCACTTGCCGCAGAAGTCGGGAGTGTTGGCGTTATAGGTGCCGCACTTGGAGCACAGCACGTCGCCGGGGTGGAAGGGATCGGTGATGACGGTGGAGCCGCAGCTCTTGCAGGTGGTGCGCAGGTGATGCAGGCCCTTCAGGTGTCCGCACTTGCACTCCCAATTGCCGATGGCGTAGTCCACAAAGTCGAGCTGCGAGACGTTGCGGAAATCGGTGATGGGGAAGACGGACTGGAACACGGCCTGCAAGCCGCTGTCGTCGCGCTCACTGGGCAGCAGGTCCATCTGCAGGAAGCGGTCGTAGGAGCGCCGCTGCACCTCGATGAGGTTGGGGATCTGGATGGCCACAGGGATCTTGGAAAAATCGAAGCGGTGGCGGACGGCAAGACTCTTGTTGGGCATCAATCGCTCCCTAAAGCGTGTGCGGCGCGGCCGCGTGGAGCCGCGCAGTAAGATTCGGGGCCAAGCCACGGCGCCCGCGGACGAAGACTCTCCCGCAGGCGTCGCCGGCGACGCTCAGCCCTTCCTGAATTGTGTGTGCCCGCGCCAGGGTAAGAAACCAGTTGCCAGTTGCCAGTACCCAGTTGCCAGTTCCGGCAGCCGGCGAGAACGCACGGCAATCACGGTCACTTCACTTCGACCGTGGCTCCGGCGTCGGTAAACTTTTTCTTGATGTTCTCCGCCTCTTCCTTGTTGACGCCTTCCTTCACCGTCTTGGGGGCGCCGTCCACCAGGTCCTTGGCTTCCTTCAAGCCCAGGCTGGTGACTTCGCGGACCGCCTTGATGACGTTGATCTTGTTGGCGCCGACTTCCTTCAGGATGACGGCGAACTCGGTCTTCTCCTCAGCCGCCGGAGCTCCGGCAGCCGCGCCCCCACCGGCCATCATCACCGGGGCCGCCGCGGCGGCGGAGACGCCCAAACGCTCTTCCAGGCGCTTCACCAGCTGCGCCGCGTCCATCAGCGACAGCCCTACGATCTGCTCTTCCAACTGCTGCAAGTCTGCCATTTCAGTTCTCCACCTTTTTTAGTTGTTCGAACTCTTTCGTACTTCCCCGGGGCTAAAGCCCCGGTTTCCAAAAAGCCCTATCGGCACGACTAAAGTCGTGCCCTCCCACCTAGGCTTCCTTGAACTTTTTCTTCTCCACGCCCTGGTTCAGCACCACGGCCACGTCGCGGCCGATGGCGTTGACCACGGTCGCCAGCCGCTGCGCCGGCGCCTGCATCAGGAACAGGAGCTTGGAGTACAACTCTTCCTTCGAAGGCATGGAGGCCAGGGCTTCGATCTCATGCTGCGAGACCAGGCGGCCTTCCACTACTCCGGCGCGGAAGCTGAACTCCGGGTTGTCCTTCACGTACTTGGCCAGCGCCTTGGCCAGGGCCACCGGATCGCCCTGGGTGAAGGCGATAGAAGTGACGCCGGTCAGGTTCTTGAGCGCCTCTTCCACCGGGGTGCCCTTGGCGGCGCGCTCCGCCAGCGTGTTCTTGACCACGCGATAGCGGGCGCCGGCGGCGCGCACGCTCTTGCGCAGCGCGAAATCCTGCGGCACCGTCAGCTTGCTGAAGGTGCCCACGATCAGGCTGCTCACCTTCTTCAGGTCGGCGTTCAGCTGCTTCGCCTGCTCGACTTTTTTCGCTCGGGTGACTGCCATGGTTTCCGTCCCTATGTCTTGGCGGCCGCTTCCAGCGCCGCGACGTCGATGGAGATCCCCGGCCCCATGCTGGAGGAGAGGGTCACGCCCTTGATGTATTTGCCCTTGGCCGCCACCGGCTTGGCCTTGAGCACGCTGGTGATGAGCGTGGTGGCGTTGTCCACCAGCTTCTCCGGGGCGAACGACATCTTGCCCACGGGCACGTGCACCAGCGCCGTCTTGTCGGTGCGGAACTCGACCTTGCCGGCCTTGATCTCCGTCACCGCGCGAGCGACGTCGAAGGTGACCGTGCCGGTCTTCGGATTGGGCATCAGGCCCTTGGGGCCCAGCACCTTGCCCAGCTTTCCGACAGCCTTCATCACGTCGGGAGTGGCGATGACGGCGTCGAAGTCCGTCCAGTTCTCCTTCTGGATCTTCTCCACCAGCTCCTCGCCGCCCACGATGTCCGCGCCCGCCGCCTCGGCTTCCTTCACCTTCTCGCCCGAGGTGATGACCAGGACCTTCTTCGACTTGCCCAAACCGTGCGGCAGGACCACGGTGCCGCGCACCATCTGGTCGGCGTGCTTGGGATCGACGCCCAGGCGGAGCGTGACCTCCACCGTCTCGTCGAACTTGGCGTACTTCACCTTCTGCAGCAACGGCACGGCTTCCTGGAGCGGGTACGGCCTGCGCTCGACCGCCGCCCGCGCCTTGGTGATGTTCTTGCCCGCTTTCGTCATCGCTTCCTCTTCGACTCTCGTCTTCCACCGCGCCGCGCTGGTCTGTGGCGCCGTGGTCAGTGTGATTCCCTATGCCACTACGTCAATGCCCATGCTGCGCGCCGTGCCCTTCACGCTCTTGATGGCCGATTCCA
>CBRAFF010000199.1:0-3891 GCA_967755155.1 uncultured bacterium | reverse complement strand
CCAGCAAGTACCTGACCTTCTCGGTGCACGTGGACGGGCAGCGCGAGCACCACGATTTCTCGGTGTGCCGCGAGGGCGGCTATGACATCGCCGCCGACGCCATTCGCGAAGCCCTGGCCCGCGGCTTCCGCGTCACCACCAACACCACGCTCTTCGACGGCGCCGATCCCTCGAGCGTGCGCGGCTTCTTCGATGACATGATGCAGCTGGGCGTCGAGGGCATGATGCTCTCTCCCGGCTACTCCTACGACAAGGCCCCCGACCAGAAGCACTTCCTGGGCCGGGCGCGCACCCGCAAGCTGTTCCGCGCCATCCTTTCCAATCGCAAGAAGAGCTGGCACTTCAACCAGTCGCCGCTCTTCCTGGAGTTCCTGATGGGCGAGCGGCAGTACGCCTGCTCCGCCTGGGGCATGCCCACCTTCAACCTCTTTGGCTGGCAGAAGCCCTGCTACCTGCTGCAGGACGGCTACGCCGAGAGCTTCCGCGAGTTGATGGACGCCACCGAGTGGGAGCAGTACGGGACGGAGTCGGGCAATCCGAAGTGCGCCAACTGCATGGTGCACTGCGGCTACGAGACCTCGGCGGTGAATGACACGTTCGGCTCGCTCTCGGGCTTCTGGCGCACGGTGCGCGCCACGCTCTCCAGCGCCTACCCGGACGAGCGCGCGCTCGCCGCGCTCCGGCAGCCGGTGCGTCCGGTGCACGCCTACAACCCGCTGGTGAAGATCGAGTCTCCCGCCGCCGTGCAGGAGACGAGCGTCTAAGGACGCCCGCGAGCGTACAAGCCATGTCACAGAACTTGAGACCGGCGCACGACCCGGAGGCGCTCGAAGTCGCGCCCGGTGCGCAGCACGAGAACCTGGAAGGCTGGGTGCCGCCGCTGGCCGGCGAGACGGAGGTGCGCGCCGCCCTCGACCAGGCCTTCGACTACCGCGGCGACGTCACCCTGACCCTCAAGGACGGCCGCACCATCGAAGGCTACGTCTTCGACCGGCGCCCGGGCGCGGACCTGGCCAGTTCCCGCATCCGCATCCTGCCCGCGGGCAGCAATGAGAAGCTCAGCCTCAGTTACGCGGAGATCGCCGCCCTGGCCTTCAGCGGGCGCGACACCGCCGCCGGCCGCAGTTGGGAAGCCTGGGTGCGCCAGTACTGGGAGAAGCGCCAGGCGGGGGAAACCAACATCGGGATCGAGCCCGAGAAGCTTGACTAGGGCGAGGCCGCGAGCATGAAGGTCTTTGTCACCGGCGCCACCGGCTTTGTGGGAAGCCACGTGGCCCGCGCTCTGGCCGAACAGGGAGCCGACCTTCGGTTGCTGGTCCGCGCCACCAGCCGCACCGGGAACATCGACGGGCTTCCCGCCGAGCGGGTGACCGGCGACCTGGAGGATATCGAGTCGCTGCGACGCGCCATGTCGGGCTGCGAGATGGTGTTCCACGTCGCCGCCGACTACCGGCTGTGGACGCGCCATCCCCAGGCCATGTACGGCGCCAATGTCGAAGGCACGCGGGCCATCCTGAAAGCCGCGCAGGAAGCCGGTGTGCGGCGCGTGGTCTACACCTCGAGCGTGGCCACCATGGGATTCACCGGGAACGGCCGTTCGGCGGACGAGGATTCCCCGGTCGCCCTCGGCAACATGATCGGCCACTACAAGCGCTCCAAGTTCCTGGCCGAGCAGTTGGTGCTGGAGGCGGCGCGCGCCGGGCAGGACGTCGTGCTGGTGAACCCGACGGCGCCCGTGGGCGAGCAGGACATCAAGCCCACCCCCACCGGGCGCATCGTGCTCGACTTCCTCAACCGCAAGTTCCCCGCCTACGTGGATACAGGATTGAACCTGGTGGACGTGACCGAGGTGGCGCGCGGGCATCTGGTGGCGGCGGAGAAGGCCAAGCCCGGCGAGCGCTACATCCTGGGAGGCGAGAACCTGACCCTGAAGCAGATCCTCGACAAGCTGGCCTCGCTCACCGGTCTCGCGGCGCCCACGGTCAAGTTGCCCTACGCCGTGGCCCTCATGAGCGGCGCCGTGGATACCTTTTTTACCGGGAGGCTGCTGGGCCGGGAGCCGCGCGTGACTTGGGACGCGGTACGCATGGGCCGCAAGAAGATGTTCGCTTCCTCCGCCAAGGCGGAGCGCGAGTTGGGTTGGAAAACAGTCCCGGTGGAAGGCGCGCTGGGCCGCGCGGCGGAGTGGTTCAAGAGTCATGGATACGTCACCGCGTAAAGTCGCCATCGTCGCCGCGCTGGAGCGCGAGGTCGCGCCCTGGGTGCGCGGCTGGAGGAGCTACCGCCTCCCGGCGGCCGACGGATTGCACCGCCTGCGCTTCTTCGAATCCCAGGGCGCCGTGGTGGTCTGCGGCGGCATCGGTCGCGAAGCGGCCACCGAGGCCACGCGCACCGTCATCGAGCGCTACCGGCCGCAGGTGGTGGTCTCAGCCGGATTTGCCGGAGGGATGGTTCCTGAGCTGCGGGTGGCGACGATCCTGAGCCCAGCCAAGGTGATTGCGGCCTCGACCGGCACAGCGTTTGAAACCGGAGGCGTGGGCAGCGGCATCCTGGTGACCGCGGCGGCGGTCGCCGGCCCGGAGGAGAAGCGGCGCCTGGCCGAGCGCTTTTCCGCCCAGGCCGTGGACATGGAGGCGGCCGCGGTGGCCCGCGCGGCGCAGGCGGAGGGCGTTGGCTTCCGCGCCCTCAAGGCCATCTCCGACGAGTTGGATTCTTTCGTCCCCCCCACCCAGGGCTTCCTTTCCGCCAGTGGGGAATTCAAGACGCTGAGGTTCGCCGTCTATGTGGCCCTGCGGCCGCGGCTCTGGGGGCCGGCGCGCACCTTCGGGCACAACTGCTCCTTGGCCGCGGCGGCCCTGGCAAAAGCTTTAGCGAGTTTTGTGCGCGAGGCGGAGCAGGGGAACGCGCCCGCATCGCCTGAAAACGCCGCGGAGCCGGTGCCCGCCGCAGGCGTGGCGGCGAAGGTTTGAACGAGAAGATGCCCGTGGCCGCAAAATCCGTCGCGCAAGGGGTGGTGCAAAATCTGCCAGCCACCATGCAGGCCGCCGTGTATCGCGGCCCAGGGGAGGTCCGCCTGGAATCGGTCCCGGTCCCCGAGATTGGCCCGGGCGAATTGCTCATCCGCGTCCACACCTGCGGCATCTGCGGCACCGACCTGAAGAAGATCGCGACCGGCTCGCACTCCGCCCCCCGCATCTTCGGACACGAGATCGCGGGAGTGGTCGCCGCCGCCGGCCCGGGCGTGCGCGACTTCAAGACCGGCGACCGGGTAATGGCCTTCCATCACATTCCCTGCGGCCATTGCTACTACTGTCAGAACCAGGTGTATGCCCAGTGCCCGGTGTACAAGAAGGTGGGCTGTACGGCCGGCTTCGAGCCCGCGGGCGGCGGCTTTGCCGAGTACGTCCGGGTGATGGAGTGGATCGTCCAACCGGCGGGGCAGAAGAGCGGCGTGGTGAAGATCCCGCAGGCGGTCAGCTTCGAGCAGGCTTCGTTCATCGAACCCGTCAATACCTGCATGAAGGGCATCGAGACGCTGCGCCTGAAGCCCGGGGAAACGGTCCTGGTGATGGGGCAGGGACCCATCGGTATCCTGCTGGCGGTATTGGCCTTGCGGGCCGGAACCAGGGTAATTGCTTCCGATTTGCTCCCGCAGAGGCTTACAATAGCAGCTAGCTTCGGGATTGCCGGCTCGGTCGACGCCTCGCAGAGCGATGCGGTGGCGCAGGTAAAAGAGGCGACCCAGGGGCGTGGCGCGGACGCGGTCATTCTCGCGGCCGCGGGTAACAGTTTGATTCGGCAGGCGCTGGAGGCCTCGCGGCCCGGAGGGCGGGTCCTGTTGTTCGCCCAGACGGTCCGCGGTGAAGTGGCCTTGGATCCCGCAGCCGTCTG
>CBRAFF010000198.1:0-3909 GCA_967755155.1 uncultured bacterium | reverse complement strand
TTCACGTAACAGGCACATCCGGCGACTTCGCTCTCCGCCGGCTGAGCAGGAAGGAGCGCCGGCGCTTGCGGCGCACAAAGGCGTGGTCGATCTTCGCCCAGAAGGCCACGAAGTAGTCGGCGGCGGAGACCAGCGACAGCGCCACCATGAACCAGATGGAGTAGCGCGCGATGGTCTCCACCGGCACCACCATGAATCCGAAATCCCAGAGCGCCCAGCGATGGTTGATGATGGCCGCCACCACCGAGAAGATCTGCGCGAAGGTCTTGAACTTGCCCAGGTCGCTGGCCTCCAGCGTGAACCCCTGGGCCGAGGCGATGGAGCGCAGCCCGCTCACCAGGAACTCCCGCCCGATGATGATGACCGCCATCCAGGCGGTGACGATGCTGGGGTTGAACTGCACCAGGGTGACGAAGGCGGCGGTGATCATCAGCTTGTCGGCCAGCGGGTCGAGCAGCGTGCCCAGGGTGGTCACCTGGCCGCGCTTGCGCGCGAAGTAACCGTCCAGGGTGTCGGTGAGCGAGAGCGCGATGAACAGCGCCGAGGCCGTCAGCTCCTTCTGTCCTACTTCGCTGGAGAGGGCGTTCGACGAAAGCAGCCAGATCAGCACCGGGATGCCCAGGATGCGGATGAGCGTGATGGAGTTGGGCAGGTTCACGGAAACCAGTTGTCAGTACTCAGTTGTCAGTGGGGCCGTGGAGCGAGCAACCGCGCCGTCGCCTGATGCTAGAAACAGGCTGATTATGCGCCGCTACGCAAGGGGAAAGCAATCAGCGGCAGCGCCGCAATCGTCGGCAAGGGCGAAAGCCCAGACCAGTATGGGAAAGGGAAAAGTCGCACAGCCGAGGGCGGCTGTGCCACACAGTCTCAGGCGTAAATGCCGCGCTGGCGGATGGTGGCGGCGACGCGCTCGATGGCCAGCATGTTGAGCCGATTTGCGGGCGTGAGCGAGCTAGAGCGAGCGGGAGCCCGCAGGCGAAATCCTGAGCGCAGCGAAGGATCTCTACGCGTAGATCCCTCGTTGCCGGATGGTGGCGGCGACGCGCTCGATGGCCAGCATGTAGGCGGCCAGGCGGTTGTTGACGCCGTGGGTCTCGGCGAAGCGGACCACGTCATCGAACGAGGAGCGCATGATGTGCTCCAGCTGCTCGTTGACCACCGACTCCTTCCAGAAGTAGCCCTGGCGGTCCTGCACCCACTCGAAGTAGGAGGCAGTGACGCCGCCGGCGTTGGCCAGAATGTCCGGAATCACGAAGACGCGCTTCTCGCTCAAGATGTCATCGGCGGCGGCGGTGGTGGGGCCGTTGGCGCCCTCGCACAGGATGCGCGCCTTCACGTCCGCGGCGTTCTGCGTGGTGATCTGGTTCTCGGTGGCGGCGGGGATGAGGATGTCGCAGTCGGTGACCAGCAGCTCGGCGGGGTTGGCTTTCTCGGATTCGGGGAAGCCGTTGATGGTGTGGTTGCGCTGCTTGAATTCGACCAGGGCAGTGACGTCGATGCCGTTGCGGTTGTAGATGGCGCCGTCCCACTCGGCGATGCCGATGATGCGGTAGCCGGCCTCGTGCATGAGCCGCGCGGCGTTCGAGCCCACGTTGCCGAAGCCCTGCACGATGACGCGAGTCTCCTCGCGGTTCATGTTGAGCTTCTTGAGGGCCTCGTCGCAGACCACCATCAGGCCGCGGCCGGTGGCCTCCAGCCGCCCGCGCGAGCCGCCCATGTTGATGGGCTTGCCGGTGACCACCGCGGTCACCGTCTGCCGCATGTGCATGGAGTAGGTGTCCATCATCCAGGCCATGGTCTGCTCGTTGGTGCCCATGTCGGGGGCGGGGACGTCCTTCTCCGGCCCGATGAACTCCACCAGCTCGGCGGTGTAGCGGCGGGTGAGCTTCTCCAGCTCGCCCTGGGACATCTTCTTGGGGTCGCAGATGATGCCGCCCTTGGCGCCGCCGAAGGGGATATTGACCACGGCGCACTTCCAGGTCATCCAGGAAGCCAGGGCGCGGACCTCGTCCAGGGTGACGTCCGGGGAGTAGCGCACGCCGCCCTTGGCCGGGCCGCGGGCGATGGAGTGCTGCACCCGGAAGCCGGTGAAGACCTCCATCTTGCCGGTGTCCATCATCACCGGGATGTGGACGATGATCTCGCGGTTGGGCTGGCGCAGGATCTTCCACAAGCCTTCGTCCAGGTTCAGCTTCTTGGCCGCCTGGTCGAAGCGCGCCGCCTGCGATTCCCAGGGGTTGATCTCCTGCTCCAGCGCGATGGTCTTTATGGTCATGGCGGCGGCCTCTGCGGGACTGGAAGTATAGAAGAAGCGAGTGGCGAGTGGCTAGTGGCGAGGGCCGGGGCTAAAGCCCCGTACCCTCAGGCCGCGGTTCGCGGGCCTGAAGGCCCGCTCTTCCACCGAGAACCCATAAATCGGCAATCGTCAATCGGCAATCACAGATGCAGTTCCATGCCCTCGGCGGCGGCGCGCACCGCGGGGTAGTGGTTGCGGGCCTCGGTGACGATGGCGTCGATGCTGGCGTCGGGGTGGTCGGGGTCGTGGTGGAAGAGGATGAGTTCCTTGGCGCCCGATTCCATCACGATGTTGACGGCCTCGCGCCAGGTGGAATGGCCCCAGCCTTTCTTGGCGGCGGTGTACTCGTCCGGGGTGTACTGGGCGTCGTAGATGAGCACGTCGGCGCCCTCGGCCAGCTTGCGCACGTTCTTGTCGAAGACGGGATGGCCGGGCTCGTTGTCGGTGGCATAGACCACCACCTTGTTGTCGGTCTCCACGCGATAGCCCAGGCAGCCCTGGGGGTGGTTGAGCCACATGGACTGCACGATGCAGTCGTCGAAGGCGATGCGGTCTTCCTCGATGTCGTAGAAGTTGCGGTGCGCCTTCATCTCGTTCATGTCCACGGGGAAATAGGGGTCGGCCATCTGCTCCTCGATGGCCCGCTGCAGCCCGCGCGTCCGGCTGGAGGAGTGGAAGAAGAAGTAGTTGTCCGGATTGCTGTACAGCGGCAGGAAGAAAGGGATGCCCTGGATGTGGTCCCAGTGGAAGTGGGAGATGAAGATGTGGGCGTACACCGCCTGGCCGGCGGATTCCTGCATGATCTGCTTGCCTAGATTGCGGAAGCCGGTGCCGCAGTCGAAGACGTAGCGATGCCCGTTGATGCGCATCTCCACGCAGGAGGTGTTGCCTCCGTAGCGCAGGTTCTCGGGTTGAGGTGTGGGCGTCGAACCCCGCACTCCCCAGAACTTCACTTGCATGCGCTCGCTCCTCCCGCTCGCTCCCATGGTACCGGCAGATGGATGCGGATTGGAACTCCCAGGGCCGGCGACGGGTTGGGGATCCAGGGCCGGGTCCTCCGGCCTTCGCCGCTCACCGCGGGGAGACAAAAGGGGTGAGCGATTCGGGGGAGTATACGTCAATCGCGCCTCCGCCGCTACGCTTTGCTAGACTGGCCGGACCGTGTCCGAGCCCGAGTATCGGCGCTTTTTAGGCCTGGCCCGCGCGGCCACGCTCGTGCCCGTGGTCCGCACCCTGCCCGCCGACCAGTTGACCCCGGTCTCCGCCTTCCTCCACCTGGCCGCGGGCGAGCCCTACGCCTTTCTGCTGGAGTCGGTGGAGGGAGGGGAAAGACTCGGGCGCTACACCTTCCTGGGCGTGCGGCCGTTCCTCGTCCTGAGGGCGAAAGGGAACGCGATCACGCTGGAGCGCGGCGGGCGGCGCCGCAGGCGGCGCGGCAGCCTCTTCCCGGTGCTGCGCGAGTTGCTGCGGCGGCATCGCCCGGCGGCCGTTCCTGGGCTGCCGCCGTTCACCGCCGGCGCCGTAGGCTTTCTCGCCTACGACGCGGTGCGGCAGTTGGAAAAACTTCCGGCGCGCGCCCAGGATGACCTGAAGACGCCGGACTGCCTGCTCAT
>CBRAFF010000197.1:0-3910 GCA_967755155.1 uncultured bacterium | reverse complement strand
GAAGCCGGACCTGGAGATCATCGTGCGCATCGCCGATCGCATGGGCTTCGAGCCCAAGCGACTGGTGCCCTTCGGTGGCGCGGAGCGCTCGGACCTGGGGCAATCACGCGGGGTGCAATCGGGCGAGGCCGACCGCCACGACGTTTGGCTGCGCGCCCACAACCTGGAGCCCAAGGTGAGCCCCTTCGACCCCATGGCGCTGCTCGACGAGATCCAGCGCCTGGTCCCCGGGTACGACGTCTCGCGCGCCAACCTGGCAGTGGGAAACGACGTGCACACCGGCATCCCGGATGCGGTCGAGCGCGGCAGCGGAGC
Organism: uncultured bacterium; assembly: GCA_967755155.1. Classification (GTDB taxonomy): domain Bacteria; phylum Acidobacteriota; class Terriglobia; order Terriglobales; family Acidobacteriaceae; genus DASYVL01. Next base: position 3,595 of record CBRAFF010000197.1, on the reverse strand, counting down.
GGATTCCATCCTTCCCGCCGTCGATACGCTTTTCACCTCGGGCACGCTGGGACGCTACTCGCGCGCGCTGAATTCGGTACTGGAAAGCCGCCAGGCAAAGGCCCCGGCGGAAAAGCCCGTGGCCGCCGACTAGGATGCCCACCGACTGGCTCACCTTCGTCGCCATCACCGCGGTCAAAAGCGCGGTCCTGCTTGGGGTGTTGCTGACGATTGTGGCCTACACCGTATGGCTGGAGCGCAAGGTGGTGGGCCACATCCAGAACCGCTGGGGACCGACGCGCGTCGGGCCCTTCGGCCTGCTGCAACCGCTGGCCGACGGCGTGAAGCTTCTGCTGAAGGAAGACGTCCATCTGGACTCCGTGTACCGCCCGCTCTACGTCCTGGCGCCCATCCTGGCGGTGGGGCTGGCGCTGACCTCTATCTCGGTCATCCCCATCGGCGAGTCGTTCACCCTGCGCGGCGTGCCCGTGCAACTGCAGATCGCCGACGTGAACATCGCGTTGCTGGTGCTGCTGGGGGTGACCTCCATCGGGGTGTACGGCATCGCGCTGGCCGGCTGGTCGTCGAACAGCAAATACTCGCTGCTGGGCGCGCTGCGCGCCAGCGCCCAGATGGTGAGCTACGAACTCTCGCTCGGCCTGTCGCTCGTGGGCGTGCTCATCCTGGCCGGCAGCCTCAGCCTACGCGAGATCGTGAACGCGCAGGCGGGCACCTGGTACGGCTTTATCCCGCGCTGGAACATCATCCCGCAGGGAGTCGCCTTCTTCATCTACCTGACCGCCGCCTTCGCCGAGACCAACCGCATCCCCTTCGACCTGCCCGAAGGCGAGACCGAGCTGGTCGCCGGATACCACACCGAGTACAGCTCCATGAAGTTCGCCATGTTCTTCATGGCCGAGTACACCAACATGGTGACCGTGGCCTGCGTGGCCACGACCGTGTTCCTGGGAGGATGGCACGGGCCGGCGATCCCATGGGCGCCGGGCCTCGTGCAGGGGGTGTTGCCGCTCTTCTGGTTCCTGCTCAAGGTCTTCTTCTTCCTGTTCCTGTACATCTGGGTGCGCGGGACACTGCCGCGCTTCCGTTACGACCAACTGATGGCCTTCGGCTGGAAGGTGCTGCTCCCGCTGGCCATCGCCAACGTTCTGGTCACCAGCTTTGTGGTGGCGGTGGGTTCGTAATGCTTCATCAGGTTCTCTTCTTCATCTTCGCGGCGGTCTGCGTGGCGGGCGCGCTGAACCTGCTGTTCCAGCGCCATCCCATCAACAGCGCGCTCTCGCTCATCGTGGTGATGGGTTCGCTGGCCGTGCTCTATCTGCTGCTGGGCGCGGAGTTCGTGGCCGCCATCCAGGTCATCGTCTACGCCGGCGCCATCATGGTGCTGTTCGTCTTCGTCATCATGCTGCTCAACGCCGGGGAAGAAGAACGCACGGACGGCAGCCGCGTGGCCGCCCTGCTGGGATACCCGGCCGTGGCCGTGCTGGTGGGGCTGGCGGCGTGGGCGGTGGTCCGCTCCAGCGGCTCCGCCGGCTTGAAGCTGGGCGGATTCATCGGCTCCACCGAAGGCGTCGGCAACCTGCTCTTCCGCGGCTTCCTGCTGCACTTTGAGGTCACCTCGGTGCTCATCCTCATCGCCATCATGGGCGCCGTGGTGCTGGCCAGGAAGGAGGACTGAGGACCCAATGGTGCCGCTTTCCTACTATCTCGTGCTGAGCGCCATCTTGTTCGGACTGGGCGTCACCGGCTTTCTGGTGAAGCGCAACATCATCACTCTGTTCATGTCCATCGAGCTGATGTTGAACGCCGTGAACCTGTCGTTCGTGGCCTTCGCGGCGCACTGGGGAGCGCTGAGCGGCCACGTGTACGTTTTCTTCGTGATGGTGGTGGCGGCGGCGGAGGCGGCCGTGGGACTGGCCATCATCATCGCCGTCTTCCGCACCCGGCAGACTTTGAACGTGGACCGCGTGAACCTGCTGAAACTATGACGCCCGACCTCCATCTCTGGCTCATCCCGGCGCTGCCGCTCGCGGGCGCGGCGCTGAACGGCCTCTTCGGACGCCGCTGGTCCAAGCGCGTTGTGGCGCTGGTGGGAACCGTCTTCGTCGGCGCCGCCCTCGCCTGGACGCTCCGCGTGGCCTCGCAGTTCAGCCAGCTCGCGCAGGTCCCGCACATCGAGGAGCACACGCCCTGGATCGCCGCCGGCGGCTTCGTCGCCAACTTCGGCTTCTACCTCGACTCGCTCTCGCTCGTGATGGCGCTGGTGGTCACCGGCGTCGGCTTCCTCATCCATATCTACTCCATCGGCTACATGGAGCACGAGGGCGGCTACTACCGGTTCTTCGCCTACCTGAACCTGTTCATGTTCTTCATGCTCACGCTGGTGCTGGCTGACAACTACCTGCTGTTGTTCGTCGGCTGGGTGGGGGTGGGGCTGGCGTCGTACCTGCTCATCGGCTTCTGGTTCCAGAAGGACTCGGCCTCCGCCGCCGGCAAAAAAGCCTTCATCGTGAACCGCATCGGCGACTTCGGCTTCCTGCTCGCGCTCTTCCTGCTGATTCAGGCGTTCGGCTCGCTGAACTTCGCGGAGGTCTTCCCCGCGGTTTCGCGGCTGGGCGTGGAAGCCGCGCCAGGATTGCTGACGGCCGTCGCGCTGCTCTTGATGCTGGGCGCGTGCGGCAAGTCCGCGCAGCTGCCGCTCTACGTCTGGTTGCCCGACGCTATGGAAGGCCCCACGCCGGTCTCCGCGCTCATCCACGCGGCCACCATGGTGACGGCCGGCGTGTACATGGTGGCGCGCTCGAATCCCATCTTCAGCCGCTCACCGGAAGCGCTCACCGTGGTGGCCGTGGTCGGCTGCCTCACGGCACTGTTCGCCGCCACCATCGCCGTGACGCAGACCGACATCAAGCGCGTGCTGGCCTACTCCACCATCTCGCAGCTCGGGTACATGTTCCTGGCCTGCGGCGTCGCGGCGTACTCCGCTGCCATCTTCCACCTGATGACGCATGCCTTTTTCAAGGCGCTGCTCTTCCTGGCGGCGGGCTCGGTCATCCACGCCCTGGGCGGCGAGCAGGACATGCGCAACATGGGCGGCCTGCGCCGGCACATCCCCTGGACCTTCTGGACCATGACCACCGCCACCTTCGCCATCGCCGGCTTCCCCATGCTCTCCGGCTTCTTCAGCAAGGACGAGAGTCTGTGGAAGGCGTGGTCGAGCTCCCACGGGAGCTGGGTCTTCTGGGCGGTGGCCGTCGGGACCGCCGGGCTGACATCCTTTTATATGTTCCGGCTGTGGTTCCTGACCTTCTTTGGCGAGTCGCGCGGCCCCGAGGACCGCCATCCCCACGAGAGCCCTCGGGTGATGCTCGTGCCGCTGGTGATTCTGGCGACGCTCTCGGTGGTGGGAGGCTACGTGGGCGTCCCGCACGCGCTGGGCGGGGAAGACCACTTTGAGCGCTTCCTCGCGCCCGCGGTCGGCGCGCCGGCGGTCGCCGCACCTGCGACGGAGCACGCCGGCGCCGCGGCTGCGGCGGAATTAGGGACGGAGCGCATGCTGACCGCGGCCTCGGTGGGCGCGGCGGCGCTGGGACTGTTC
>CBRAFF010000196.1:0-3944 GCA_967755155.1 uncultured bacterium | reverse complement strand
GCTTCCACTTCGCCCGTGTTCTTGTTGATGGCCACGATGGAAGGTTCGTTCACCACGATGCCCTTGCCCTTGGCGTACACCAGCGTGTTGGCCGTGCCCAGGTCGATGGCCAGGTCGCTCGAGAACATGCTGAACAGCGAGCGCAGATTATGGATGCGGGAATTTTCGGAGCGGAATCCGTTCGACGACATATCGGGTTACTTCTCTCCCCATCGGTGGGTCGAACTGCCTGCCAGCACCAGCTTCTCGGGGGGAACCGGCGCCATGGTCGGACGAGGACTGCAGACGTTCACTTTATGGTTAACGAGAGTACCACAATCGCAACTCCCGTGAACCGGCAGAATCGCAGCCGCGCCCTCCTCCAGCCCGGCCGGGTCTCCCGCCGCCCGCCCGCCGCGGGCAATCTCAGGGTGAGACGGGGCTGGGGGACTCACAAAACGGAGGGCTTCACCGGCTCCCGCGGGTCACTGGATGACAATCTTCTTGGTCACCGTGTTCACCGCGCCCTTGGCGTTCTGGGCGGTGATGGCGATGACGCTCTCCCCGTTGGGCAGGGGGGAAGTGAAGTGGTCGAAGCACCCGTCCGAGCCTATCAGCGGCACCTCTTCGCCATTGACCAGCACCCGCGCTCCGGGTTCCGTGCAACCCTTGATCTCGATCACGTGGCCGTGTTGGATAAAAGGCTCCAGTTCCAGCCGCAGGCTCAAGTCCGACGCCCCCTTGGCGATGATCTGGAAGCGGTTCTTCTCGCTCTCTGACGATTCCTTGCCTTGCGCATCCACGGCCTGCACCACCCAGTAGTACGGGCCCTCGTTCAGCCCTGAAACCTTGAGCTGCGTGACCGGCGTCCGCTTCTCCATGACCACCGAGGAAAAAAACGGGTTGCGGGAGATGCGGACGTGGTAGGTGCGGGCATTCGTCACCGGGGTCCACTCGAACTGCACCGTCTGGCTGGGGCCGCCGAAGATGGGCAGCATGTTGGCCGGGTTCATCAGGGTGGGCGGGGCGATCTCCTTTTCCTTGGTCATCTGCGTGGAGTCGGCCTTGAAGGACACTTTCTCGTAGCCTCCCAGGGTCACCACTTCGTCGCCGCGCCGCACCTCGCCCGTACCCTTGGTCACCAGGATCTGGTGCTCGTCGGCCCGCGGGTCATTGCGCACTTGGGCGGAGCTCTGCGGCGAGAGCCGCGCCTCCGCTCCCGCCACCCGCACGCTGGAGCTCGACCCCTGCTTGAAGGTGGCCGTCGCCAGGTCCACCGTGCCCGTGGTCACTTGCACCGCCACCTTGGTCTGTTGCGACTCGTTGAGCGAGTTCTCTTCGATGACGATGAGCGAGTCCTGTTTCACCGTGTAGTTGGTCCCGTCGGCGAACACCACCTTGGCCACGCCTTCCGAGCTGGTCTGCACCACGTCGCCTTTTTCCAGCGGCAGGCTGTAGTCGGCGTTCACCCAGCTGTTGCTGGCCGCCTTCTTCACCTTGACCGAGCCGTCGATGTTGGTGAAGTGCGCCTGCTGTTGCCCGATGGCAGCGCCCGGCGGGATATTCGGCCTCCCCCCGCTCCCCAGCCTGTCGAACAACCCCTGCAGTAGGCTTCCCGCGGTGTCGACGCCCCGCTTGGTGGCATCGGGGAACATCAGGTACATCACCAGCACCGCCAGGGCGAGCAGGCCCACCACCACCATCAGCACGCTGCGGTAGGTGATGGTGGTCCAGGCGACGTGAATGCCGGATTCTTTTTTGCCGGGCACGTAGATAGAACGCTACAATCGCTTCGATTTGCGTCGAGACTATCACAACCAAATCGTGCGGCAAATAGCCGGTTCCGCGCTCCCCGCCGCCTGCCCTCGCCTCCCCGACTTGAAAAGGACGTTGGCTTCTGCGAGACTCTCTTACCACCTTTGGGTTCTAGGGATTGCATTGACATCGACACCAGCCACCGGAATCTTTCCTGGCCTCCCTCAGCCGCTAGCCGGATCCTCAGGGAGGAACTATGTCCCGCGCTGACCGCCCCGCTTCCGCACGCTCCCCGCACACTGTGCTGGGGAGACTGGCACGCTTGCTGATTCCCCACCTCGCCGCCCTCTCGGACCGGCTCCCCGAGAAGTTCTTCAGCCGCGGCAATCAACTGGGCCTGGACGCCGCGGCCTGCGCCGTCGCCCTCTACCTCGCCTTTCAGTTCCGCTTCGACGGTGCGGTTCCCCAGCCGCACCAAGGCGTGATGTGGTTCTGGCTCCTGCTTCTTCCCTTGCTGCGTCCCGGGACCACCTGGGTCTTGGGCGGGTATGACCGCATCTGGCGCTTCTTCAATCTCCGCGACGCCGTGGGCCTGGGCCTCATTTCCCTTCCCCCCACCCTGCTCCTGCTGGCCGTCCGCTATGGCTGGCCCAGGCAGAGTTGGGAAGCGGCCATCCCCGGCGGCGTCATCCTGATGGAGTTGCTGCTGTTCCTGGCGCTGGCCGCCGGGATGCGCGCCCTGCGCCGGCTGACCTTCGAGGACTCCCGCCGCTCCACCGCCGTGGGCACCCGCGCCCTGGTGGTGGGCACCGCCGATACCCTCGACGCCGCCCTCCGCCACGTCAGCTCCTTCCCCGACCTCATCGTGGTCGGCTTGCTGGCGCCGGAGAGCAAGCTGCACGGCCTGCGCATCGGTGGCTTCTCGGTGATGGACGAGCCCGGAGCCCTGCCCCGCCTGCTGGCCAGTCACGCCGTGGACCTGGTCCTGATCGCCGACGCCAGCTCCGACTTCATCGCCGAGACCGTGGCCACGGCCACCGAGTTCGGCGCCGACGTCCGCCTGCTGCCTTCGGCCGCCAACATCATCCGCGGCGAGGTACGCGTCTCCACTCAGCCCCGCGCCGAACTGGCCTTTGAAGACCGCGCCGCCAACCTCTTGCCGCCTCACGAGGACGTCGTCGCCACCTTCCGCGGCCGCAGCGTCCTGGTCACCGGCGCCGGCGGCTCCATCGGCTCCGAACTCTGCCGCCAGATCCTCGGCCTCGAGCCCGCTACCCTCATCCTGCTCGACCAGGACGAGAATTCCATCTTCGAGATTCACAACCAGCTCGCCTCCATCCAGAACGGCACCCAGATCGAGGCCCTGGTGGGCGACATCCGCGACCGCACCCGCATGCACGGCATCTTCCGCCAGCATCGTCCCCAGGTGGTGCTGCACGCCGCCGCTTACAAGCACGTCCCCGTCATGGAGAACAACTGCTGCGAGGCCGTCCTCAACAATGTCATGGGGACCCGGGAGATCGCCGACCTGGCCATCACCCACGGCGCCGAGCGCTTCGTCATGATCTCCACCGACAAGGCGGTGCGCCCCTCCAGCATCATGGGCGCCAGCAAACGCCTGGCGGAGATGGTGGTGCAGTCGCGCGCCACCGCCACCCACGGCATCGGCGGCCACCACCCCCGCTGCGCCTGTGTCCGCTTCGGCAACGTGGTCGGCAGCCGCGGCAGCGTCGTTCCCATTTTCCTCCGCCAGATCGCCGAGGGCGGGCCCGTCACCGTCACCGACGAGGACATGACCCGCTACTTCATGACCATCCCCGAATCCGTGCAGCTGGTGCTCCAGGCCGCCACCCTGGGATGCGACGGCGATATCTACATGCTCGACATGGGCGACCCCGTCCGCATCACCCACTTGGCTCGCAAGCTCATCGAGATGTCCGGCCTCCGTCCCGACAAAGACATCGAGATCCGCATCGTGGGCGCCCGCCCGGGCGAGAAGCTCTACGAGGAACTCTGGTCCGAGGGCGCCCAACTCCTGCCCACTCCCTTCGAGCGCGTCTTGGCCGTTCGCTGCAAGCCCGCCCCGCCGGATTTTGAGACCTCCCTGCAACTCCTGGAGGCCGCCGCCCTCTCCCGCGACCCTCGGCGCGTGCTCGAACTCCTGCACGAAATGCCCATCAGTTTCCACCCACAGAACGGAGTCCCGGTCG
>CBRAFF010000195.1:0-3963 GCA_967755155.1 uncultured bacterium | reverse complement strand
GTGCGTCGAAGGTCGAGCTTTTTCCGTTGCGGGCGGCGGCCGCCAGGGCGCGCTCGGCCGTGGGCCGGGCGTAGCCCAGGTTCATCAGCGCCGAGAGCACGTCCTCTTCGACCGGAGTTGCTGCCGGGGTGGAGGGCGTGGCGGTGAAGGCGTCGAGCTTGTCGCGCAGCTCCAGCACCATGCGCTCCGCCGTCTTGCGGCCGATGCCGGGGATGCGGGTGAGCAGCGCGGCGTCATTGCCGCGGATGGCGGCCACCATCTGGCCGGTGGGCATGCCGCTCAGGCAAGTGATGGCCAGCTTGGGGCCGATGCCACTGACGGCGATGAGCCGCTCGAACAGACGCTTCTCGTCGGCGCGCAGGAAGCCGTAGAGCGAGAGCGCGTCCTCGCGCACGTGGGTGTGGATGTGGAGCGCCACCTCGCCGCCCACCTCCGGCAGCTCGGTGAACGTGGGCACGCTGATGACCACGTCATAGCCCACGCCCCCGGCCTCGAGGACCGCCTGGTTGGGGTGCTTGGAAAGCAGCTTGCCGCGAAGGTGCGCGATCACGAGATTCTTTTACCACGGATTCGCGCCGATGGGCGCGGATTTGGAGTGCTTCCCCTGACGAGGGTCATTCCGATCCCGCGAAGCGGGAGAGGAACCTATGCATTTGGTCGGGGACGCTGCGAAATGCATAGATCCTTCGCCCGCCAGGCGGGCTCAGGATGACACTCGGGAAGGTTTGACGGCCTCGCTCACAATGAACGAAACGCGTCCGTGCGATCCGTGTGAATCCGTGGCGAAAAGATTTACGCCCGCCGCCGGGAGTAGACCGCGAACTCGAACCCGGGGTTGGGCGGGAAGAGCTGGTGGAGGGTGCGCAGGCGCTCGGCCAGGGCGGCAGGGGCGAGCAGCGGGTACTCGCGCTCGCGCAGCTCGAAGTAGTCGAAATCGAGGAAGAGCGACTGCATGTAGATGGCGATGGCGTCGGAGAAGGCGGCGGCCAGGTATTCGCTCTTGGTCTTCTCGGCGTCGGGGCCGCCCGAGGCGGCCTGCTTGCGCAGCTCCCAGGCGTCCAGGCTGGTCTCGCCGCGGACCTTTTCCTGCACCTGGTTCCATGCCAGGTCGGAGAAGGACTGGGAGACCCCGGCGCGCTCCACGAAGGCGTGACCCACGTTGATATAGAACTCGAAGGCGACGGAGAACTTGTCTTCCATCAGCCGGGTGGAGATGAAGACGCACTGGGCGTCGCCGATGTTGAGGTTGCGGTGGCAGACGGCCTGGTCGCTCAGGGCCACGTCGTAGCGGTCGGCGATGAGGGTCTCTTCGCCCTGGCCCACGGTGAGCGGGACGAAATAGTAGGCCTTGCGGTCCAGCGCCGCGGCGACGGCCCGGGGCACGGCGGCGACGATGCGCTCCAGGTCGGCGGCGGCCAGCGCGGTCTCGCCCAGGGTGGCGAAGCAGACGCCGTTGGGCGCCTGCGACACCGCCGCCATGCGGATGACCTCCGCCGGGGGGCGCGTTCCGGCCTGCACTGCCTGCGTCATGCCGATTTCATTGTAGCCTACGCTCTGGGCTAGAATAGCCGGACGCAGTTCACCGGACGCTTCGGTGCGCCCGCGCCGGTCTCCCAATCGCCGTGGCAGGGGAATCGCGGCCTCGCAATCCACCGCGAATCGGATACCGGCATCTGACCAGGCAGGCCTCGGATCCTCGCGTGGCGGATCAGCTTCAGCCGGCTGGAGGAACCCATGGACCGTCGCCGCAGCATCCAGGCCCACGAAGTGGTGGGCGCCTGGGGCAAGATCCTCACCGGGAAAGTTCCGTTTCTCTCCATCGAGATCACCCGCGAGTGCCCGCTGACCTGTCCCGGCTGCTACGCCTACGGCGACACCCACCTGGGCGGCGAGGTCACGCTGCGCGACTTGACCGACCTGCGCGGCGACGAGCTGGTGGAAGGCGTGGTCGCCCTGGTGAAGCGCCACAAGCCCATGCACGTCTCGCTGGTCGGCGGCGAGCCCCTGGTACGCCACCGCGAACTGAGCAAGATCCTGCCGCGGCTCAGCAAAATGAACGTTTTTTCCATGGTAGTGACCAGCGCCGTCATCCCCGTGCCCCTGGAATGGATGAGCATTCCCCGCGTGCGCGTGGCGGTTTCCATCGACGGCCTGCCCGAGCACCACGACATCCGCCGCAAGCCCGCCACCTACGAGAAGATCCTGAAGAACATCGAGGGCTGCCAGGTGAACATCCACTGGACCATCACCCAGCCCATGATGGAGCGGGCGGGGTACCTGGAGGAATACATCTCCTTCTGGAACGCGCGTCCCGAGGTGAACAAGATCTGGGCCAGCCTGTACACGCCGCAGGTGGGCGAGCAAACGCCGGAGATGCTGCCCCCGGAGGCGCGCTATCGCGTGTCGCGCGAGCTGCCCGAGCTCGCCAAACGCTATCCCAAACTGCTGATGCCGGAGGGCGTGGGCCATGCCTTCACCGCTCCGCCGGCCACGCCCAAGGACTGCGTCTTCGCTCAGATGTCGGTGAACTACTCGGCCGACCTCAAGAGCCGGGTGGAACCGTGCATCTTCGGCGGCAATCCCGATTGCACCCAGTGCGGCTGCGCCGCCAGCGTGGGCTTGAAGTGGCTGGGCGACATCCCGCTGGGACTAGGCCTGAAGCCCGGCCACATCATGCGCGGCTCCATCGCCGTCGGCGCTTTCATGCGCAAGCTCTCGCCGCGCGCCCCCGAGGGTGTGCGCTGGGCCCCACCGCCGGAGTCCGAGTCGAAGCCCGGCCTGGTGCAACTCAAGAGCTAGCGCGGGCGCGCCTCGTAGCCTGTGCTAACCTTGCCCGCCGCTGGTCGTCCCTTTCCTACGCTTCGCCATGGCCTCGCCGCGCAAGCCGGATGATGCAGAGACCGCGGACCTGCCTGCTCCCGCGATGATGGCCGCCGCGGCCGCGTCCCGCATGCCGCGCCTGGATTCGGTGGACCTGCTGCGCGGGCTCATCATGGTCTTCATGGCGCTCGACCATACCCGCGACTTCTTCAGCCACCTGCACTTCCCGCCCGAAGACATGACCCAGACCTGGCCCACGCTCTTCCTTACCCGCTGGCTCACGCACTTTTCCGCTCCGGGATTCTTCTTCCTGGCGGGCACCGGCGCCTATCTCTCGCTGGCGCGCGGGCGCAGCCCGGCCAAGGTCTCGCATTTCCTGTGGACACGCGGGCTCTGGCTGGTCTTCCTGGAGATGACCGTCATCTGGTTCGCGTGGACCTTCGCTCCGGGCTTCGGGTTCGGCGGCGTCATCTGGGCGCTGGGGTGGTGCATGGTGTTGAACGCCGCCGTCGTCCGCCTGCCGCTGCCCTGGGTGACGGCGTTCGGCGCGATCCTGGTGGCGGGCCACAACCTGTTCGACGGCGTCCAGGCGCAGGCCTTCGGCAAGCTCGGCTGGCTGTGGATGATGGTGCATCAGCCGGGATTCATCCCGCTGCCGCAGCCGTCGTTCATCCCGCTGCCGCCGGGGGCCTTCTTCGGCTTCTTCGTCCTCTACGTGCTGGTGCCGTGGGTGGGAGTGATGTCGCTGGGCTACGCCTTCGGCTGGGTGCTGCGGCGCCCGCCGGAAGAGCGCCAGCGCTGGACGCTGCGCATCGGCCTAGCGGCCACCGCGCTCTTCGTCGTGTTGCGCGCCTTCAACGCCTACGGCGACCCCGCTCGGGGATTCATCGGCAGCGAGAGTTGGTCGGTGCAGGACTCGCTGGGCATGACGCTGGTGTCGTTCTTCAACACCAACAAGTACCCGCCCTCGCTGCAGTTCCTGCTGATGACGCTGGGGCCGTCGCTCATCGCGCTCTCCTGCTTCGACAGGCTGGCGGTGAAGGGGAAGCTGGGCGCATTCGGCCGCATCTTCGTCGTCTTCGGGCGCGTGCCCTTGTTCTACTACATCCTCCACATTTACCTCATCCACAGCATGGCGGTGGT
>CBRAFF010000194.1:0-3988 GCA_967755155.1 uncultured bacterium | reverse complement strand
TTCTGCGCCAGGCACTCGCCGATCATCTCCTTGTAGCGCGGCTCGAAGATGTGCAACGGCAAAGGCGTGTCGGGGAAGAGCACCAGCTCGAGCGGAAAGATGGGCAGCAGGTCCACCCGCAGATTCTACGCCGCTTGACTTCGGGGGCGGTGAGCCAATACAAGGCTGACATGGACTTGAACGGGAAGGTCGTGGTGGTGACCGGCGGCTCGATGGGGATCGGCGAGGCTATCGCCAAGGAGTTCGTGGACGCGGGCGCCAGCGCGGTGCTCTCCTCGCGCGACGTCAAGCGCAGCGAGGAGGCGCGCTCGCGTATCGGGCGCGTGGAGCGCACGCTGGCCGTGGCTTGCGACGTCCGCAAGCGGGCCGACTTGGAGGCCCTGCTCAAGGCGGCGCTCGACCGCTTCGGGCGCGTGGACGTCTGGGTGAACAACGCGGGCTATGGCCTGCTCGACGCCGTGGCCACCATGGACGTTGCCGAGTGCCGCGGGCTCTTCGACACCAACCTCTTTGGCACCATCGAGGGCATGCAGGTGGTGACGCCGGTGTTGAAGGCGCAGGGCTCGGGCACCATCATCAACATTTCGAGCGTCGCCGGGCACATTCCCGTGCCCTACATGGCGGCGTATTCCGCCACCAAGCACGCCATGAACGCCATCGGCAAGGCGGCGCGGGTGGAACTGCGGGGCACGGGCATGAACGTCCTGACCGTGTGCCCGGGATACATTGGCACCAATTTCGGCGACAACACCGTGCAGGGCCAGGACCGCAAGCGGATGAACACCGCTGCCAGCGCCGGGGCGACGGCCGAGGAAGTGGCGCGGGCCGTGCTGCATGGATATCGGAAGGGGAAGCGCGAGGTCTTTGTGCCGGGGAAGTACGGCCTGGCGGTGTGGCTCTACCGGTTCTTTCCCGGGCTTGTGGAAAGCCAGATGGCGAAGCGGCTGCGCCCGGCGGATGAGGTCTATGCCGCGGCGGCAGCGGCGCGGAAGAAGCAGGGGTAGGGCAGCTCTTGTTTTTTGCGACTGTCATCCTGAGCGAGTCCCGCTTTGCGGGCAGGATGACAGTCTTGAAGAGGGTGCCGTTAGGGGCCTAGCCCAGCTCGGCCAGCATGGCTTCCATCTCGGACTGGGCGTGCTGGTTGCCGGTGCGCACAGCGGAGGCGATGCCGGCCTTCAGCATGGTGCGCGCTTCGTCGGTGCGGCCGGCGGCGGCGAGGGTCTGCGCTGCCATGAAGTAGCCGGCGGTGTAGTCAGGATGCTGCTCGAGGAGCTTGCCGAACTCGGCGAGCGCGGCTTCGGTCTGGCCGGCTTTGGAGTGCTCCATGGCCAGGCCGTAGCGGGCGAAGGCGTCGCCTGGGTTCTCGGCGAGGAACTCGGTCAGCATGGCGATGCGGTCCATTGGGAGGCAGTACTCAGTACCTAGTACTCAGTTGCCAGTAGAAATCGTCAATCGGAAATCGTCAATTGACAATTGTGCATCGAGTAGAATGTCGAGCGGAGCGAACCTCCCCATGAGCGACAAAGCCAGCGACCTGACTCCCCGTCCGGTGAAGGATTCGCAGTCGGAGATGGTGGAGATCGTCCTTCCCAACGACGCCAACCCGCTGGGGAACCTGCTGGGCGGGCGGCTGATGCACCTGATCGACATGGCCGGGGCGCTGGCGGCGCACCGCCACTCGCGCAGCTACGTGGTGACGGCGTCTATGGACCACCTGGATTTTCTGGCGCCGGTGCACGTGGGCGACCTGCTCATCCTTCGCTCTTCGGTGAACCGCGCCTTCCGAACATCGGTCGAAGTGGGTGTGAAGTGTTGGGTGGAGAACTACATCGCCGCCAGCAAACGTCACGTCAGCTCCGCCTACCTGACGTTTGTGGCTGTGGATGGCAAGGGAGGGCACCTCCCGGTGCCGCCCATCGTTCCGGAGACGGAAGAGCAAAAGCGCCGCTACGAGGACGCCGGGCGGCGCAGGGAACATCGCAAGGCGGAGATGAAGCGGCGGGGAAGCCGGTAGTAGCGGAAAGTTGACCAGGCGCCCACCGCCCTTTGGTGCTGTCATCCTGAGCGAGGGAGGGCTCCCGCGCGGTTTCTTCAGCGCGGGAAACCCGAGTCGAAGGACCTGGGTGTTCTCATGAAGCCCAATCCCTAGATCCTTCGACTCGCCACCCCGCGCTCGTAACACCGCGCGGGGACCCCGGCTCGCTCAGGATGACAGTCGAAAAAGAAGACGGTCAGCAGCAGCGCGGGCGCCGCTCGTGCTGCGCGGCGCGCTCGCGCAGGAAGCCGGCGTAGGCGGCGCGGGAGGACGACTGGCCGGTGCGCGCGAGGAAGCGGGCGTAGGCGGCTTCGTCGAAGATCTCGCGCAGGGCGGCGGCAGCGGTTTGAAAGAACGTGCGCAGGTGGCTCATGACGACTCCTCCACCGCGAAGCGAGTAGTCACGAAGGGCGCTTCCTTGACGCCGGCGGCCTGGCGTCCGCGCAAGAGGCGCGACCACAGCAGCACCGACTCAATCAGAATCACAGAGACCGAAAGCGCGAGCAGGGCGGTGACCACGGCGTCCAGGCGGTCGTTGAAAATCAGGCGGGTGATCTCGTGGGCGCGGGCGGCGGTCGAAGGCGCTTCCTGCGCCAGACGGGCTGCGTCGGCCAGAAAGCCGATGCGTGGGTCAGGATTGAAGATCTTGTGCCAGGAGGCGGTGAAGGTCACCGAGGCCAGCCAGACGAGCGGCCCGAGCGTGACCCAGGCGTAGCGGGCGCGGCCCATACGGAGCAGGATGGTGGTGGCCACGCAGAGGGCCACGGTCGCCAGCAACTGGTTGGCGATGCCGAAGAGCGGCCACAGCGAGTTCACGCCCATGGGATCGCGCACTCCCTGCCAGAGGACGTATCCCCAGGCGGCGACGACCACGGCGCTGGTGACGAGGATGCTGGGATACCAACTGGTGCGGCCGAGGGGAGCCCACACGTGTCCCAGGGCGTCCTGCAGCATGAAGCGGGCGACGCGGGTGCCGGCGTCGAGCACGGTCAATATGAACAGCGCTTCGAACATGATGGCGAAGTGGTACCAGAGTCCGAGCACGGCGTCGCCGCCCAGGCTCTTGGAGAAGATGTAGGCCATGCCCACGGCGAAGGCGGGGGCGCCGCCGGTGCGGTTGTAGAGCGAGCGCTCGCCGACGTTGTGAGCCAGCGTGTCCATCTCCTTTGCGGTCACCGGGTAGCCCCACGACGAGACCTTCTCGGTGATGGCGACCGGGTCCTTGCCCACCATGCCCTCGGGACTGTTGATGGCGAAGTACGTTCCGGGCTGGATGACGCAGGCGGCGATGATGGCCATGATGGCCACCAGCGATTCGCAGGCCATGGCCCCGTAGCCGACCAGGCGCGTCTCCGATTCCCGCGTAATCAGCTTGGGGGTGGTGCCGCTCGAGATGAGCGAGTGGAATCCGCTGATCGCGCCGCAGGCGATGGTGATGAAGGCGAAGGGGAAGAGTGAGCCGGCGAAGATGGGTCCGGTGCCGTCGATGAAGCGGGTGAGCGCGGGCATCTGCAGGGTGGGGCGGACGGCGACGATGCCGAGGGCGAGGATGGCGATGGTCCCCAGCTTGACGAAGGTGCTGAGGTAGTCGCGGGGCGCGAGCAGCAGCCACACCGGCGCGGCGGAGGCGGCAAAGCCGTAGAGCATCAGCAGCACGGCCAGGGAGGTCCCGCTGAAGGTGAAGGCGCGAGCCAGGGTGGGCTCCTGCGAGATCCACTGTCCTCCCCAGATGGCCAAGAGCACCAGCGCGAAGCCAAGCATGGAGGCTTCCAGCACCTTCCCCGGGCGCAGGAAACGCAGGTAAACGCCCATGCCGATAGCGATGGGGATGGTCATGGCGATGGTGAAGGTGCCCCAGGGGCTCTCGGCCAGGGCGCGCACCACTACCAGCGCCACTACCGCCAGCAGGATGATGAGGATGGCGAGCACGGCGACGAAGGTGACGAAGCCGCC
>CBRAFF010000193.1:0-3998 GCA_967755155.1 uncultured bacterium | reverse complement strand
CATCGACCATGCCTCGGCCTTCGTCATCTTCCCGGCCCAGGCCGCGGGGGGATTGCGCGCCCAGGCCTTCACCGGCGCCTATGGCGACACCTCGCGCGAGGCCACGGCCACCGTCAACGGCTCCAACGTCGAATTCGAAACCACCAGTCCCCTTTCCATGCGCGGCGGCCTGACCATCGACGTCTACATCCCGCCCGGCATCCTGCGCGCCCCCGGCTTCTTCACCCGCCTGGGCTGGTTCCTGGCCGGTAACTCCATCGTGCTGTTGCCGCTGGCGGCGCTGGCCGTGATGTTTCCCCTGTGGTGGTACAAGGGCCGCGATCCCGATCCCGGGGTCTCGGTGGCGCCCCTGTACGAGCCCCCCGCCAACATGACGCCCGCCGAACTGGGCACGCTGGTGGACGACTCCGTCGACTCCCGCGACATCACCTCCACCCTGGTGGACCTGGCGGTGCGCGGCTACGTCAAGATCGAAGAGGTCAAGGACGAGGGCCTGCTCTCCTTCCTGAGCAGCAAGGACTACGTCTTCCACCTGCTGAAGCCCATGACGCAGTGGAAGGAACTGAAGCCCCACGAGCGCGTCATGCTGGAGAACGTCTTCGCCGGCGGCGAGCGCACCAAGCTCTCGTCACTGCGCAACAAGTTCTACACCGCCATCCCCATCCTCAAGCACGACATCCTGCACGCCCTGAAGAGCAAGGGGATGTACCGTACCGACCCGGATGCGGCGCAGAAGTACCGCTTCGGCGGCATCGCCATCATCGTGGTGCTCTTCCTGGGCCTGCACTGGATGGGGCTGATGTCGGTCTTTGACTCCGGGCCCATCGGCTTCGCCGCCGTGGCCGCCGCGGTGCTCGTCGTGTACCTGTTCGGCCGCAAGATGACCTGCAAGACTTTCTACGGCGTGCGCACCTTCACCTCCGTGCGCGGCTTCCAGGAGTTCATGCAGCGCGTGGATGCCGACCGCCTGAAGCGCATGCCGCCCGACACCTTCGAGAAGTACCTGCCCTTCGCCATGGCGCTGGGAGTGGAGCAGCAATGGGCGCGAGCCTTCGAAGGCATCGTGAAGGATCCGCCCACCTGGTACCAGTCCGCTGACGGCGGCATGTTCAGCTCCCGCATGTTCGCCAGCAACCTCACCGGCATGACCAGCCAGGCGCAGTCGGCCTTCGTCTCCGCGCCGCGCGCCAGCTCTTCCGGCTCGGGCTTTTCCGGCGGAGGCGGGTTCTCGGGCGGCGGCTCCTCCGGCGGCGGCTTCGGCGGAGGCGGTGGCGGAGCCTTCTGAACCCGCTCCCCCGCTAGTTCTCCCGCTCCGCTTCGTGGTATAAACCCGGAGTTCGCTCCATTCATCCCTTCCGACGCGGCGGAGCGTGGGGACCGCCGGGAGAACAGACTCCAGTGACCGAGGCCAGAACCGGCAAGCGTTTTCCGTTGCGCCTGCCCATCACCATCCGCAAACCCAAGTCCAGCCGGAAACACAAGGGCGCCACCACGGACGTGAGCGCCGGCGGCGCGTATTTTTCCGCCGCCGCCGATTTCGAGATCGGCTCCACCATCGAGTTCGCCATCACCCTTCCCCACCAGGCCCTGGGAACGCGCAAGGACGTGGAACTGCATTGCAGCGGGCGGGTGGTGCGCGCCGAAGCCGCTCCCGTCCCCAGAGGCAAGAAGCGCAAGAAACAGCCGCGATGGAAGGGACTGGCCTGCATCATCGACCAGTACAGGTTCGTGCGCAAACCGTGAACCCAGGAAGCAGAGCGCCATGCTGAAGATCATCTTGGCCGACAATCAGGCCATCTTCCGCGCCGGCGCCGCCAAGGTGCTGGCGGTGGAGGACGACGTGCGCATCGTCGCCCAGGCCCAGACCCCGGAACAACTGCGCGTGGCGCTCGACCGCTTCCGCGCCGGGGTGCTTGTCTTTTCCCCCGCCATGGCGCCGGACCTCGCTCAACTTGTCTCCGCGGCCCAGCCGCAGAAGACCCGGCTCGTCCTAGTGGCGGAGAACGGCGAAGACCCGGCCAAGTATTTGAAGGCGGGAGTGGGCGGCGTGGTCTTCCGCAGCGTGACCGGCAGCGCCCTGGTGGATTGCGTGCGCAAGGTAGCCAAGGGAGAGAGCTGCGTGCAGGACGTGCGCTCGCTCGCCGAGGCCACCGACAGCGACCAAGTGGGGGCGCGGGTGCGCGACCGGCTGACCGCCCGCGAGCTCAGCATCGTCGCCCTCATCGTGCAGGGCTACAAGAACAAGGAGATCGCCCTCCGCCTGGGCACCACCGAGCAGGTCATCAAGAACTACCTGCGCAACGTGTACGACAAGGTGGGAGTCTCCGACCGGCTGGAGCTGGCGCTGTTCACCATCCACCACCGCATCCTGGCGGAAGCCGCCGCCGCCATCACCGCGGCCGACCAGCCAAGCTGACCATCGTCGTTGACCATGGTCAACGCCTCTAGCTTACTTTTTCTCCGATGGATTTCGCCTGACTGAACAGGTAGAGGTAATCGGGCCCGCCGGCCTTGGAGTCGGTGCCCGACATGTTGAAGCCGCCAAAGGGGTGCGCTCCCACCATGGCCCCGGTGCACTTGCGGTTGATGTAGAGGTTGCCCACGTGGAAGTCGCGCTTGGCGCGCTCGATCTTTTCCGGTGACGTGGTGTACACCGCGCCCGTCAGGCCGAACTCGGTGTTGTTGGCGATGGCCAGGGCGTCGTCGAAGTTCTTGGCCTTGATCACGGCCAGCACCGGGCCGAAGACCTCCTCCTGCGAGAGTCGTGCTCCGGGAGGAACGTCGGCGATGACCGTGGGCTCCAGGTAGTAGCCCTCGCCCGCTGCCTTAGCCGCGCCGCCGCCGGTGACCAGCCGCCCTTCCTTCTTCCCCACTTCGATGTACTCCTGGATGGACTTCATGGCGCCCTGGTTGATCACCGGGCCCATAGCGTGGTTCTCGGTGGGATCACCGACGGAGATCTTTTCCACGCGGGCCTTCAGCCGTTCCAGGAAGAGGTCGTAGATGCGTTCGTCCACGATGGCGCGCGAGCAGGCCGAGCACTTCTGTCCCTGGTAACCGAAGGCGGCCAGGGCCACGCCTTCGACCGCGGCGTCCAGGTCGCCGTCGGCGTCCACCACGATGGAATCCTTGCCGCCCATCTCCAGGATGGTGCGCTTGATCCAGATCTGGCCGGGGCGCGGCTGTGCCGCTCGGGCGTGGATGTCGAGCCCCACTTCTTTCGAGCCTGTGAACGCCACGTAGCGCGTCTTGGGATGCTCCACGATGGCGTTGCCGAAGGTGGCGCCGGAGCCGGGACAGAAGTTCACCACTCCGTCGGGCAGGCCCGCTTCCTGCAGCAACTCGAAGAACTTGGCGGCGATGGTGGGCGAGTCGCTCGAAGGCTTGAGCACCACGGTGTTGCCGCACACGATGGAAGCCAGCGTCATGCCCGCCATGATTGCGGCGGGAAAATTCCACGGCGGGATCACCGCGCCCACGCCCAGCGGGATGTAGCGCAGCACATCGCGCTCGCCCGGGAGCTGCACCGGCGTCTCGGCGCGCGACAGCCGCAGCGCCTCGCGGGCGTAGAACTCGCAGAAGTCGATGGTCTCGGCGACGTCGCCATCGGCTTCCGCCCAGTTCTTCCCCACTTCGAAGACCAGCCAGGCTTCAAACTCGAATTTGCGCTCGCGCAGCAAGTCGCCGGCGCGCAGCAGCAGGCCCGCGCGCTCCTCCACCGGCGTCCGCTTCCAGCTCTCGAAGGCGGCCTGCGCCGCCTCCACCGCCGGGCCCGCGTGCTCCGCTCCGGCTTTCTGGTGGATGCCCACCACCTGCGACGGCCGCGCCGGGTTGATGGACTGGATCTTCCCCGCAGTGCGGCTGCGCCGGCCGCCGATCACCAGGTCGTATTCGCGGCCCAGCTCGGAGCGCACCTTCTCGATGGCGGCGCGCATGGCGCGGGCGGCGCCTTCGTCGCGGGAAAAGTCAATCAGCAGCTCATTGCGGAACTCTCCTTG
>CBRAFF010000192.1:0-4004 GCA_967755155.1 uncultured bacterium | reverse complement strand
CCGATGCGCTTGACGGTGGCGAGCAGCGCCAGGATCTCCTCGGTCTCGCCGCTCGAGGAGAGCGCCACCACCGTGTCGCCGCGCGCCAGCATGCCCAGGTCGCCGTGCAACGCCTCGGCCGGATGCAGGAAGAGCGACGGCGTGCCGGTGGAGCTGAGCGTGGCCGCGATCTTACGCGCCACGATGCCGCTCTTGCCGAGGCCGGTCACCACCACGCGTCCCGCGCACCCGTGCAGTAGGTTGACGGCGCGCTCGAAGGCTCCGGCCATGGGCCCGGCGATGCGGTCGGCCAGCGCCCGCAAGGCTTCCGCCTCGATGCGGACAACGTTTTCGCCCGTGCGCTTCATGGGAAGGGAAGATGGTAACAAAGATTACGGCGCTAGCTCACTGCTTTGCGCACCGCCAGCAACTCGCGGAGCACGTCCCGCAGCTTCTTCAGGTCGAGCGCGTTGGGCCCGTCGGACTTGGCCTGCTTGGGGTCGTCGTGGACTTCGATGAAGACGCCGTCCACGCCGGCCGCCACGGCCGCGCGCGCCAGCACGGGGATGAACTGCGGCTGGCCGCCGCTGGCGGCCTGGCCGTCACTCTTACCCGCAGAAGGAAGCTGCACGGAGTGCGTGGCGTCGAAGACCACAGGGGCGAACTCTCGCATCACGGGCAGCGAGCGCATGTCCACCACCAGGTTCTGGTAACCGAACGAAGACCCGCGCTCGGTGACGAAGACCTTGTCGTTCCCGGCGGAGCGCACTTTTTCCACGGCGTGGCGCATGTCCCAGGGAGAGACGAACTGGCCCTTCTTGATGTTGACGGCGCGGCCGCTGCGGCCCGCGGCCAGCAGCAGGTCGGTCTGGCGGCAGAGGAAGGCGGGGACCTGGAGCACGTCCACGGCCTCGGCCACGCGCGGGACGTCCGCAGCCTCATGCACGTCCGTGAGCACCGGGACCTTCACCGTCTCCGCGATCTTGCGCAGGACGCGCAGGCCTTCTTTCATCCCCGGCCCGCGGTAGCTCTTGAGGGACGTCCGATTCGCCTTGTCGTAGGAGGCCTTGAAGATGAAGGGCAGGCGCAGCGCCTTGGCCACGCCGCAGATGGCCTCCGCCATCTTCAGCGCGTGGCGCTCGCTCTCAATGACGCACGGCCCGGCGATCAGGAACAGCTCACCGCCGCCGATCGATACGCTGCCGACTTTGAATCCGCCCGCCATAAGAGCCTCACCACGGAGGGCTCAGAGGAACACAGAGGCCCGCCCGGCGATTATGGACCTCCGTGCTCCTCCGTGTCCTCTGTGGTGAATCCTGGGCGAAATCCTATCGCTTCCCGACCTTCTCTGGGCGGCGGAAGAGTTCCACCTCGACCGCATCCTTCTTGGTGCGGCGCGTGCGGCCGTGCTCGTAGGAGGCGCCGATGAACGCCTTGAACAAGGGATGCGGCTCCAAGGGCTTCGACTTGAACTCGGGATGGAACTGGCAGCCGAGGAAGTAAGGATGATCGGGCAGCTCGACAATCTCCACGTAGGTGCCGTCGGGCGTGGCGCCGGTGATCTTCAGCCCTCCCGCGGTGAGGATGGCTTCGTACTCGCGGTTGAACTCGTAGCGATGGCGGTGGCGCTCGCTGATCTCCAGTTCGCCGTAAGCCTTGTGGGCGAAGGAGCCGGGCTCCAGCTTGCACGCCCAGGCGCCCAGGCGCATGGTGCCGCCCAGTTCGTCGACCCCGCGCAGCTCGCGCAGCTTGTAGATGATGCGGTGGGGCGTCCCCGGGTCGAACTCGCTCGAATCCGCGCCCTCCAGGCCGCAGACGTTGCGCGCGTACTCGATGCACGCCGTCTGCATCCCCAGGCAGATGCCGAAGTAGGGGACCTTCTTCTCGCGCGCGTAGCGGATGCCGTTCAGCATGCCGGCGATGCCGCGCTTGCCGAAGCCGCCCGGCACCAGCACGCCGTCGTAGCCTTCGAGCTGCGCTTCGTAGGAGCGGTCGGCGGGGTCCTTGGTCTCCAGGCCCTCGGCTTCGATCCAGTGCGCGGTCAGCTTCAGGTTGTGCGCGAGCGCGCCGTGGGTGAGCGCTTCCTTCAAGGACTTGTAGGAATCCTCGTACTCCACGTACTTGCCGACGATGGCGATGCGCACTTCGTCCTTGGGGTTATAGACGCGCTGCACCAGCTCCTTCCATCGCTCCAGGTCAGGCTCGGGCGCCTGCATGCGCAGATACTTGAGCGCCAGGGTGTCCACGCCCTCGCGGGCGAACACCAGCGGCACCTCGTAGATGGAGGCCACGTCCTTGGCGGTGATGACCGCGTCCTCCTCCACGTTGCAGAACAGCGCGATCTTCCCCTTGATCTCCTTGGAGAGGAAGCGGTCGGTGCGGCAGAGCAGCATGTCGGGCTGGATGCCGATGGAGAGCAGCTCCTTCACCGAGTGCTGCGTGGGCTTGGTCTTGAGCTCGCCCGAGGTGCCGATCCAGGGCACCAGGGTGACGTGCACGAACAGCGTGTTCTCGCGCCCCAGGTCCTGGCGCATCTGGCGGACGGCTTCCAGGAAGGGCAACGATTCGATGTCGCCCACCGTGCCGCCTACTTCGATGATGGCGACGTCCACCTCCTGCGCGATCTTCTTCATCGCCGCCTTGATCTCGTTGGTCACGTGCGGGATGACCTGCACCGTCTTGCCCAGGTAGTCGCCGCGGCGCTCCTTGGCGATGATCTGCTCGTAGACCCGGCCGGTGGTCCAGTTGTTGTCGCGGCTGAGCTTGGCGTGGGTGAAGCGCTCGTAGTGGCCCAGGTCGAGGTCGGTCTCCGCCCCGTCGTCGGTCACGAAGACTTCGCCGTGCTGGAAGGGCGACATGGTGCCCGGGTCCACGTTCAGGTAGGGATCGAACTTCAGCAGGTTGACCTTGAGGCCGCGGCTTTCGAGCAGGCATCCAATAGAAGAAGCCGCTAGGCCCTTGCCCAAGGAAGACACCACGCCGCCGGTTACAAAGATGTACTTTGCCGACATCTGTTCCTCACCTTGGATTGTTTTGCTGGGTTGTGCTGCTGGTAGGGGTGCACGACCAATTATGCCAGAAATCTCCGGCGAAGGGAACGGGCCGCCCGCAAGCCGGCATCCAACCGGGCAGGGAGCGGCGATTCAGCGGATAATGTTGCTAGTCATGCGGACGCGCAGCCATCTTCGGTTCTGCCGCGGGCTCTTCTGCATGGGACTTGCGGTCCTCGCTCTGGCTGCGCCCGGGTTCGCGCAAAAACGGAAGAAGCCCGCGCCTCCGGCCAGCCACAAGCCAGCCCCCGCGCCTAAGCCCTGCCCGGTGGCGCTGGCGGACGAAGGCACGCATCGCCTGATGCTGAAGGATGGCAACTACCAGGCGTTCTCCAAGTGCGAGCTCGCCGGCGAGCGCGTGCGCTACCTGAGCGCCGAGCGCTACGAGTGGGAGGAGGTCCCCAGTTCTCTTGTGGACTGGGAGGCGACGGCGAAGTACGAGCAGGCGCGCCAGGCGGGCGAGCTGCCGAACGAGAATTTGCGCATCGTTGCGGAGGAGGAGGCAGCCGAGCGCCGCGCCCGGGAAGCGCGCTCCCCGAAGGTGGCGCCCGGAGTGCGCCTGCCGGATGCGGGCGGTGTCTTCCTCCTCGACAGCTTCCAGGGCACGCCCGAGCTGCTGGAGCTTTCGCAGAACGGCGGCGAGATCAACCAGCAGCGCGGCCGCAACATCCTGCGCGCCGCGCTCAACCCCTTCGCGGGCTCGAAGCAGAGCATCGAGTTGCCCGGCGCGCGGGCGCAGGTGCAGGTGCACGTCCCGCAACCGGTCCTCTATCTGAACGTCGAGTCCGGGGAAGCCACGAGCGAGTCCGGCGAAAAACCGGAGGGGGAAGGCACGGTGCACGCGGCGCCGCCGCTTGCCGGCCGCTACCGCATCGCGCGGCTCACGCGAAAAAAAGAGTCGCGGGTCATCGGCAACCTCAAGGTCGCGTTTACCGGGAAGCTCAGCCAGAAGCAGGAACTGGTCCCTTCGATGGC
>CBRAFF010000191.1:0-4056 GCA_967755155.1 uncultured bacterium | reverse complement strand
GGGCCGTCCTTGGGGATGGCGCCCGCGGGCACGTGCATGTGCAGGTCGTGGCTCTTGAAGAAGTCCTCGGAGATGCCCAGCTTCTGCGCGTTGGAGCGCACCCAGGTGAGCGCCGCCTGCATGGACTCCTGCATCACCTGGCCGATCTGCCCGGTCATGGTGAAGCCCTTGTTCCCTTTCATCTTGTTGGCTTCGATGAACAGGATGTCGCCGCCCGCCGGGGTCCAGGCCAGGCCCACGGAGACGCCGGCGCGCTTGGTGCGCTCCGCCACCTCGGTCTCCACCCGCACCTTGATGCCGCCCAGGAACTCCTGCACCACTTCCTTGGTGACCACCAGTTTTTCCACTTTGGCGTCGGGCGAACCCAGCCCTTCGGCCAGGCGCCGCGCGCGCTTGCGGCACATGGTGCCCAGGTCGCGCTCCAGGCCGCGCACGCCCGCCTCGCGCGTGTAGTGGCGGATGATGTGGCGCACCGACTCTTCCGGGAACTCGATGTGCTCGGCGGCGATGCCGTTCTCCTCGATCTGCCGCGGGATGAGGTAGCGGAAGGCGATGTGCACCTTCTCGTCCTCGGTGTAGCCCTGCAGCTCGATGATCTCCATGCGGTCGCGCAGCGGGTCGGGCACCGGGTCCAGGATGTTGGCCGTGGTGATGAACAGCACCTTCGACAGGTCGAAGGGAACGTCGAGGTAATTGTCGCGGAAGGTGTTGTTCTGCTCCGGGTCCAGGGCCTCGAGCAGGGCGGAGGAGGGGTCGCCGCGGAAGTCGCGGCCCAGCTTGTCCACCTCGTCCAGCATGAAGACCGGGTCGTTGCTCTCGGCGCGGCGGACGCCCTGGATGATCTGCCCGGGCAGCGCCCCGATGTAAGTGCGGCGATGGCCGCGGATCTCAGCTTCGTCGTGCACTCCGCCCAGCGACAGCCGCACGAACTTGCGTCCCAGCGCCCGCGCGATGGATTTGCCCAGCGAGGTCTTGCCCACGCCCGGCGGCCCCACGAAGCACAGGATGGGCCCTTTCATGGTGGGCTTCAGCCGGCGCACCGACAGGTAGTCCAGGATGCGGTCCTTCACCTTCTGCAGGTCGTAGTGGTCGGCGTCCAGGACTTCCTTGGCCTTCAGGATGTCCACCTCGGAGCCCGAGGATTTCGCCCAGGGCAGCACCGCCAGCCACTCGATGTAGTTGCGGGTGACGGAATAGTCGGCGGCCATGGGCGAGACGCGGGCCAGGCGCGCCAGCTCCTTCAGCGCCTCTTTCTTCACTTCCTCGGGCATGCCCGCGGCTTCGATCTTCAGGCGCAACTCCTCGACGTCGCGCTGGGTCTCATCCTGCTCGCCCAGCTCCTTCTGGATGGCCTTCATCTGCTCGCGCAGGTAGTACTCGCGCTGCGACTGCTGCACCTGGTCCTGCACCTCGGACTGGATCTTGTTGCGCAGCTGCGTCACCTCCAGCTCCTTGGCGAGGTGGCGGTTGATGGAGCGCAGGCGCACCTGCACGTCCGGGGTCTCCAGCAGCTCCTGCTTGTCGCGCGTGGGCAGCGAGGGCAGCGAGGAGGCGATGAAGTCCACCAGCCGCCCCGGCTCGTCGATGTTCATGGCCACCGTCTGCAGCTCGTCGGAGAGCGTGGGCGACCCGCTGACGATCTGCTGGAACAGCGTGGTCACGTTGCGCTGCAGCGCCTCGATCTCCGGCGACTTCTCCGCCGCCACCTCCGGCACCGGCGCCACCAGGGCGCGCATGTAGGGGTGAAACTGCGTGAACTCCGAGAGGCGCACCCGCTCCAGGCCCTCGGTGAAGATGAACAGGCTCTGGTTGGGCATCTTCACCACTTTGTGCACGATGGCCACGCAGCCGATGGCATACAGGTCGGTGGGCTGGGGCGCGTCTACGCGCGCGTCGCGCTGCGCCACCACCAGGATGGTCTTGTCCTCGCCCAGGGAGTTGATCAGGTCCACCGAGCTTTCCCGGCCCACGGTCAGCGGCAGCACCGCGTGCGGGAACAGCACGGTGTCCCGCACCGGCAGCACCGGCAACGCGCCCCGCACCGTTTTCTCGTTGCTCTCCGGCATTCCCGTCTCCCTTTGCTTCGTTGTACTTGGCTTATGTTGCTGCCGCGCTCACCCGACTACATGCCCCGACTAATTGATGACCCCGGGGCACGAAAAGATGCAAGGCCGCGACGATGCAGGTCCCGCCA
The DNA here is from genome assembly GCA_967755155.1 of uncultured bacterium. GTDB lineage: Bacteria > Acidobacteriota > Terriglobia > Terriglobales > Acidobacteriaceae > DASYVL01. The sequence continues at coordinate 1,862 of CBRAFF010000191.1, read as the reverse complement.
CTTCAGGGGAGCGCGCGGATTGTATCGGAAGCGATGGCGCGCGGCAATCGCTCTCAGCGGCAGCGGATGAGCAGGTTCCCGGTTTGGTCCAGGTGGAAGCGCATCCCCGGCGGCACCACGGTGGTGGCACTGTACTCGGCGACGACGGCCGGCCCGGCGTAGCGGCGCCCGCAATCGAGTTGCGAACGCTCGTAGAGAGCCGCATTCCGCCACCGTCCCTCGACCCACACGGGCGCGCGCGCGGGCACAGCGGCGCGCGCCGTCGCCGCAGGCCTTCGCTCTCCAGATCCGTGCTCCGAAGCCATCCGCAGCGCGGGCGCCGCCGGCGACGGGATGGAGGCGCGCAGCCGCACCGTCACAATCTCGACTTCGCGCTCGGGATGGCTGTAGCCATACCGCCGCTTGTGCTGCGCGTGGAAGTCGGAGAGCAGCCGCGCCGTCACCGCTAGGTTCAATTCGTATCCCTGTCCGCGGTAGCGCAGGTCGGCGGTGCGCTGGAATCCGGCGCTCCCCGGCCAGCGCTCGCGCGCGAAGTCGCGGCGGGCGGCGCGCTCCAACTCCGCGAACTCCGCCTCCAGCCGCTGCTGCGGAAGTTTTCCCGCGACCGTCCACAGCACCGTCCGCGAGTAGTGCTTGACCACGTCGCTGCGCAGGATGCCGAGCGCGGAAAGCGCTCCCGGCAGCGCCGGCACCAAGACGCGCGGGATGCCCAGGGCGCGGGCCAGCTCGCAGGCATGCATGGCGCCGGCGCCGCCGAAGGCGACCAGCGTGAAATCGCGCGGGTCATAGCCGCGCTCGATGGAGACCACGCGGATGGCCTTTTCCATGCTGGCGTTCACCACGCGCACCACCCCGGCGGCGAACTGCTCCACCGAAAGCCGCGAGCGGCGCCGCAGCAGCCACTTCTCGACGGTGCGGCGCGTGCGGGCCGCGTCCAGCATGAAGCTGCCGCCCAGGAAGCGCTCGGCCCGCAGGCGTCCCAGCAGCAGATTGGCGTCCGTGACCGTGGGCTCGAGGCCTTTGCCGTAGCAGATGGGCCCGGGCACGGCGCCGGCGGATTCCGGCCCCACGCGCAGCGCGCCGGCGGCATCGAAGCGCACCAGCGACCCTCCGCCCGCTCCCACGGTGTGGATGTCGAGCATGGGCACGCGCACCGGCAGTCCGGCCACCTCCGATTCGCTCGACGCCGACGGCTCGCCCTCCACCAGCGCCACGTCGGTCGAAGTCCCGCCCATGTCGAAAGAGATGATGCGCTCGAAGCCGCTGGAGCGCGCCAGCGCCGCCGCTCCCAGCACTCCGCCCGCGGGACCGGAGAGCAGCGTGCGCACCGGTTCGCGCGCCGCTGACTCGAGCGAAGTGATGCCGCCGCTCGACTGCATCACGAAGATACGGGTGCTGCCGGCGCTCCTGCCGCTGCCTGCCCGCCCTATCCGCCGCTCCAGGTTCCCCAGGTATCGCTCCAGGATAGGTTGCAGGTAGGCGTTCACCACCACCGTGCTGGTGCGCTCGTACTCGCGGAACTCGGGAAGCAGGAGGTGCGAGATGGAGATGGGCAGGCGCAGCCGGCGAAGCGCCGCCGCCACCGCGCGTTCGTTCGCCGCATTGGCGAAGGAGAACAGCAGCGACACCGCCAACGCCTGCGGCCCCCGCCGCGCAATCTCCTTGGCCTGTGCCTTGAGCGCCGCCGCCTCTGGGCGCACCAGGGCCCGGCCCTCCGCGTCGGTGCGCTCACGCACGCCGAAGCGCAACTCTGCAGGCACCAGGGGCGCGACCCGGTCGAAGAAAAAATCGTAGAGCCGGGGACGCGCCTGGCGCCCGATCTCGATGGCGTCCTCAAAACCCTCGGTGGTCACCAGCGCCAC
>CBRAFF010000190.1:0-4073 GCA_967755155.1 uncultured bacterium | reverse complement strand
CATGGTCTCCACCGGCCCGGAGCGCGACCAGACCATCGTGCGGGAAAAAGTGACCGAACGCTGACCGTAGAGACGCGGCATGCCGCGTCTCCGCGACTCGACGGCGGCAACCTGGATGAAATCGCGTCTTTCCTTCGCTTGCTCACCCAGTCAAGCGCCGCGCGGACTTTTCATCCGGGTTGCCTGGTAGAGATAAACGCCCCCCAGCCAGGTCACGAAGAAAGCGAAAAACACTACGTCGGTTTGTTCGGTCCCGAATCCCACCAGCGCCACTAGGAGCCCCACCGCAACCAGAAGAGTTCCCCAGACCATGGCCTGCCGGCGGTTGAGGTAATGCCGGAACCAGCGGCGGCCGATGGGCAGGCCTTTGCCTGGGACGGGCTGCACATGCCATAGAGTGAACCCGACCCAAACGACCACAATGGCAATCCTCTGCCATAGCTCGTTCATGGGGGTCAGCCGGTTTTCACTACGAGCGCCACGCGACGGTTCTTCTGGCGCCCTTCCGGGTTGTCTTTCCCGTTGGGATGGGTGTTGGGCGCGACCGGCTTGGTCTTTCCCCATCCCCGAGTGGACATGCGGCTGGTGACCCCGTGGGCCGCCAGCCAGTTCTTGACTGCATTGGCGCGCCGCTCCGACAGCGCCTGATTGTAGCGGTCGTTGCCGACGCTGTCGGTGTGGCCCTCGACCGTGCACGCGCTGGTGGGGTAGGACTGCAGGACGGTCGCCACCTTCTCCAGCGTGGGAATCGCCTTCGGCAGCAACTCCGCCTTGTCAAAGTCGAAGAGCACGTCGCTGGAGAGCTCGATGCGAATCTCGGTCTTGGTGGTCTTGGCGCCCAAGTCCCGCAAGGCGGCGCCCAACGCTTCCGCTTTGCCGCTCACCCCGGAGGAGAGACCCTTGAGTCCCACCACCTTGCCGGAGAGCGGCAGGACTTTCCCCGTAGCCCCTGGGGGGATCGGATCCCCAATGGAATAGTCCTGGCCCAGCGCAGCGGAGAGCGCGCCGAGCAGCAGCAAGAATAAAGTCAGAATCCGCAGCCCACGCACGACCTGGCTCCTCACGGCGCGACGGTCACATCCTCGAACGGGGGAAAGAGGGGGATGTTGATGCTGATCTTGGTGGTGCTCGGCGGTGGCGCGGGAAACTTCGCCCAATTCTCGCGTTGCTGGGCCGCCGGCAAGCTGTCATTTCTAAAGACCTGCAGGATCCTCTTGCCCTCGGCGTCGGTCAGGTACCCGTACTTCTTGTTTTCCGCGGGATCGATGTAATAGAGGTCGTCCCAGTCGAAATTGTAGTGGATCGCTTTGGGCGTAGTTGCCGCGAGCCCCTGCCCCTGCGCGCCGGCCGTGTTCACCATCCGCCAGCGGACCAGCAAAGCGCCGCCGCTCACCCGCTTCACCTCCAGCAGGTCGCAGCGAAGGTCCGAGTCGCCAGAAAACGTTGCGCTGGCGATCACAGCGGGCTTGCTGATGGGCGCGCCTTGCGCGGGCGCGGCGGCAGGAGTGGCGGCCTGGGGCGCTTGCGTTGCCGCCGGAGACGCGGGCGCCGCTTCTTCCGTCTTGCTGCACGCTGCCAGCGCCAGCAAGACGAGCACGGCGCAGAACGCTACAAGCACCCGAAGGATGTGCCGAGAACGCATGGGAGAACCTCCATCCACTGTGTGGCCGGGAATACTACTCTCGCGGAAAGCTCGATATCAAGACCGCTCCCCTGGTTGATGCTCAACCGATGGGCAGATGCCGGCCCTTACTTCTTGCACTGTACGCCCAGGAACGCGTTGGCCGAGGCGACGATCCGGTCGCCCATGTTCAAGTTGAGCGCGTTGTTGAATGCGTCCTCGAGCATGTTCTTGGCCGCGCGGTCCAGGTCGTTTTGCAACGGCTTCAAGTTCAGCCCGCCGATGTCGAGCCGGTGCTTCACGTTGCCCATGCTGCCCAGCTTGCACTGCTCGAGGTCGAGAACGGGATCGAACCGCAGCTCGTAGGTGATGTCCTTAGCCGCGCCGCCCACCCCGAACTTCTTGCTCCAGTGGCACGGCTTGAGTGGGTTGCCGGCGTTGGGCTTCATGCGGATTTTCAACGCATTGATGGAGACGCTGTTGATGCGGAACGTCAGGCGCGCTCCCGAGCCTTCGATGCGCGCGTTGGGACTGGCAAACTTCAGCTTGAAAGTCCCCGCGCTCGCCTTCACTCCCAGGCACTTGTTGATCTTGTACTTCTCGCCCCCCAGCAGCGCGATGTCGATCTCCCTGGCTGCGATGCCCTGGGCGATCGCATCCAGCAGCTTTTGCGCGTCCGCATACTCCGTCAGCTTGGTGCCCTTGGCGCCGGCCCGCATCGTTGGCAGCCTCAGGCTGGCCACGGCTCGCGGCTTGGGTCTCTCTACGGGTTCTGGATCATCCTGGGCGTCGTCATCGGGCGGCTCTTGCGCGCTGGCCGCTTGCGATGTCGCCTTGGCGCCCGTGCCGGCCTGGCCGCCCGAACTGGTCGTGGCGCCGCGCTTGTCTGCCGTGTGAGCCGGCTTGCCGCGCATGGCCGTCGCCGTATCGCCTTCGGAAGCCTTGACGTTGCTGGTGTCCGTTTTGATTGAGCCCAGGCCGCCGCCCGTCGTCGTCTTGGTCTTCGTCGAGCCGGAGGTGGCTCCCGAGGCCGTGGCGCCCATCGGAGAACTGCCTTGCGCGCTCAGGTTCACCATGTTGCAACAGGGCTGGAGGCCATCCAGCGACACCTTCCGCGTGCCGAAGTTGGCATGGATTTTCTGCCCAACCTTCAGGCCCTTTAATTGCGCCGGATTCGCAACCTTGAACTGGAAGGTGCGCCCGGCGGCGGTCTCGCGCGCCGTCACCATCCCTGCCCGGGCATCGATTGCGGTCACGCTGCAGCACGGCTCTAACCCCCACGCCGGTGTTGCCAGGAGTGCGATTGCCAGGAAACTGGCCAAGGTCAGCAGGCGTCGAGCCCCGCACCACGGGGCAACTGCCCGGAGAAGGAATGACTCGCGCTTCATGTTGGACCTCCGCGATAGTTCGACTCGTTATAGCTTCTTGTTCTTTTTCACATCGTAACCCGTCTTCTGGCCTTGAGCGCCTGTCGCGGGCACAATCGGGCAGCACTCGGTTCGCCCGTCGAGCGACACCTTCTGCGTGCCGAAGTTGGCATAAACCTTCTGCCCCACCTTGAGCTTGGCGAGCTGCTTGGCGTCGCTGACCTTGAACTGGAAGGTGCGCCCGGTGGCGGCCTCGCGCGCCGTTGCTATCCCCGCGCGGGCGTCGATTGCGGTCACGCCGCAGCATGGGGTTGCGGCCCACGCCGGTGTTGCCAGGAGCACGATTGCCAGGAAACTGGCCAGGATCAGCAGACGTCGAGCCCGGCGCCACGGGGCAGCTACCCGGAGCAGGAGTGACTCTCGCTTCATGTTGCACCTCCACACCCTGAATTAAATGAATGCCGGCGTGCGGTTTGGCGGTGCCGTCTGAGGGACAAAAAGTCAAACAAACCGGGAGGCGAAGCCGAGGGAGGCGACGCTTTCGCCGCAACCCTATTCCTCAGCCTGTTGTTTGTCAACACAGGCTCCGTCTGCGCTGCGCATGCAGCCCGCGCCTTGACACCCGTCCGTCCCCGCTGTACGTTCCTTGCATCGAGCGCTCCTGCGAAACCGGAGCGTGCCCCCATCGCGCCTGTCCACGTTGAAGGAGGACCCCATGCGCGCGCCACGTGTACTGATTGCAGCATTCCTCGCGCTCGGGTTGGCGGCTGCCCTCCATGGCGGAGACAAGAAGGACAAGAAGGACCAGAGCGCCCCTCCGCCGCTGCCCAGCACTCCTCCCTACAGCGTGACCATCCTTCCCTTCCAGGACCTCAGCCAGAGCGCCCATGGCAGCCAGTTGAAGGACACGTTGGGCAAGCACCTGCAGTTCCTGCTGGTCTCCAACACCAACCTGAACCCGCGGTTGGTGGCCGAGGAAGCCGGAAACATCGAAGCGGCGACCGCCGTCGGCCGTTCGCAGAACAGCGACCTGGTGATCGTGGGGACGGTGCTCGGCGCCGAGATGGAAGAGCAGGAGAGCGGGG
>CBRAFF010000189.1:0-4080 GCA_967755155.1 uncultured bacterium | reverse complement strand
GGTGTTGTTGCCGTCGCCGGACGCGGCGGAGATCTGGGTGCGCGCCATCGCCGCCGGTATGTTCGGCGGCGAGGCCGCGAACGGCGTGGTCACACTGCGCGTGCCGGCGTCGGCGCAGCGCTCGACCATCGAACGAGTGTGGGCGGCGGGAGGAGAGATCGTCAGCGTGAACCCCGCACGGCGCTCGCTGGAGGAAATGTTTGTGGAGCTGACGGGGAAGGAAGCAATAAGCAATAAGCGATAGGCGATAAGCCAAAAGCCAACGACCAACGACAGACGACTGACGACAGACGACTAACGACTGACGACCAACGACAGGCACCTGCATGCATCTCGTCCTCTTGATTGCCGGCAACTTCGTGCGTGAGCAGCGCTGGGTGGTGGCGGCCTGGGTAGCGATGGCGTTCGGTTTCGCCGGCATCATCGCCGGAGTCGGAGGCAGGCCGACCGACGAAGACGTGGAGTTGTACATCTCGCAGCAGGCGCTGTACGCGGTCGGGCTCAGCGTATTTCTGGCCGCCAGCGCCATCCACAACGAGCGCAAGTCGAGGCGCATCATCGCTGTGCTTTCGAAATCGGTGCGCCGCAGCCAGTACGTCGCCGGGCTGCTGGTGGGCATCTTCGCGTGCTCCGGCGCGCATTGCCTGAGCCTGGCCCTGGCCAGGAGCTGGCTGGCGGTGTGCATGGAGCTTCCGGTCGAGCGCGTGTGGATCTCCACCGCACTGGTGCTGGCGGCGGCCTGGCTGGCCGCCAGCGTCGCCCTGTTCTGGGCGACGTTCTCCGGCCCGATGGGTGCGCTCTTCGGCTCGGGCGCGCTGCTGGGCGCGCCGGTCGCGGCCGCGCAGCGCCTGGGCGAGGAGTGGATGCAGGTTCTTCCGGTCTATTGGCTCGCGTCTTCGGCGATCGCGCGTCCGGCGCAAGCGGTGTGGGAGGTTCCCTGGGCGATCCTCGCGCTGGGAGCGGCGGAGGCCGTCGCCTTCTGGATGGCCGCCACCATGGTCTTTTCGCGGCGCGACGTCACCGCGGCCATCGAGTAGGCACTCAGCGCAACAGGTCCGTCGCGGCGCGGGAGGCGTAGTCAAGCACCGTGCCGGGCAGCACGCCCAACCACAGCGTGGCCACAGCGCAGACGGCGAGCGCCGCCGTCATGGCGGTGGGGACCGGGGGCAGGGGAGCGTCCTCGCGCGGCTCGCGCATGTACATCACCACCAGCACTCGCAGGTAGTAATACGCCGCGATGGCGCTGTTGATGACGCCCAGGATGACCAGCCCCGTCAGGTCCGACTGGAAGGCGGCGGTGAAGACGTAGAACTTGGCGAAGAATCCGCCGGTGATGGGGATTCCGATCAACGAAAGCAAAAAGAGGGAGAGAGTGGCGGCCAGCGCCGGGGAGCGGCGGCCGAGCCCGGCGTAGTCGTCGAGGGTGACGTAGCGCTCGCCGGCGCGCGCGAAGTGGGTGATGACGGCGAAGGCTCCGACGTTCATCGCGCCGTAGGCCGCGGCATAGAAGATGGCGGAGGAAACTCCCGCCTGCCCCGCCGCCGCGAAGGCCACCAGCAGGTATCCGGCGTGGGCGATGGAGGAGTAGGCCAGCATGCGCTTGAGGTTGGTCTGCACCAGCGCGCCCAGGTTGCCCAGCGTCATGGTGAGCACGGCTGAGACCCACACCAGCCAGAACCATCCCGGCGCATTGGCGGCGAAGAAGATGCGCAGCAACACGGCGAAGGCCGCCGCCTTGGGCGCGGTGGACATCAGCGCCACCACCGGCGCCGGCGCTCCCTCATAGACGTCCGGGGTCCACACGTGGAAGGGCGCGGAGGCCACCTTGAATCCCAGTCCCACGAACAGGAAGGCCACGGCGACGTACGCCAGTTGCGGCGTGTGCGGCGCGCGCAGGGCCGAGGCCAGCGAGTAGATGTTGGTGGTCCCGGTGGCTCCGAACATCAGGGCCACGCCGTAGAGGAAAAAGGCGGTGGCGAAGGAGCCCAGCAAGAAATACTTGAGTGACGATTCGGCGCTGGCCGCCACCCGCCGCCGGAATCCCGCCAGGACGTAGGTGGAGATGGAAGAGATTTCCAGGGCGATGAAGATGAGCACCAGCTCGACCGCCGAGGACATCAGCACCATGCCCACCGCGCCCAGCAGGACGAGTCCGTAGAACTCGCCGCCGTGGACCTCCTGCACGTCCAGGTATTCAAGCGAGGCCAGGATGACCAGCGCGGCCAGCAGCGTGATGAGCACGTGGAAGAAGATGCTGAAGGAGTCCACGCGCACCATGCCGAAGAATGCCGGGCCCGGGTAGTAGACCTGGTAGGCGCTGGCGGCGGCGGCAAGCACCGTCCCCAGGAACGCCAGCCAGCCCAGCGCGCGGCGGCTGGCCCGCGCCGGCAGCAGCGGGTCGAGCACCATCACCGCCATGCCGAAGATGGTGAGGACAATCTCGGGCAGGATGCGGATGTAGTCGTCGCTGGGGATCATGGCAGGACCGCCTGCGAGAGGGCCTGCGCCACCGGAAGCGCGGCGCGCACCGCCGGGTCAATGGCCCGCATCCATATCGGCGAAGCCACGCCCATCACCAGCGCCATTCCGGCCAGCGGCCACAGCGCCAGGCGCTCGCGGCCGTCGAGGTCACTGAGCGCGGCGTTGGCCGGATTCTTCACTACCCCGAAAAAGACGCGCTGGTACATCCACAGCATGTAGCAGGCGCTCCAGATGACGCCGGTCGCCGCCAGCACGCCGTAGAGCGGCCGCGCCTGGTAGGCCCCGGCCAGCACCAGAAACTCGCCCACGAATCCGTTGAGCAGCGGCAGCCCGATGGAAGAGAGCGTGATCACCAGGAAAAATGTCGCGTACCCGGGCATAGGAGTGGCCAGGCCGCCAAAGTCCGAGATCTCGAAGGTGTGGCGCCGCTCGTAGAGCATTCCCGCCAGCATGAACAGCGCTCCGGTGGAGATGCCGTGGTTCAACATCTGGTAGACCGCGCCGTCCACGCCCATCTGGGTGAAGCTGAAGATGCCCAGCACCACGAATCCCAGGTGGCTCACCGAGGAGTAGGCGATCAGCTTCTTCAGGTTGGGCTGCACCATGGCGACCAGCGCGCCGTAGATGATGCCGATGATGGCCAGCGCGATGATCCACGGCGCGTGGTAGCGGGCCTGCTCGGGGAAGAGCGTGACGTTGAAGCGCAGCAGGCCGTAGGTCCCCATCTTCAGCAGGACCGCCGCCAGCAGTACCGAGCCGGCGGTAGGAGCTTCGACGTGCGCGTCGGGCAGCCAGGTGTGCAGCGGGAAGAGCGGCACCTTGACGGCGAAGGCGATGAAGAATCCCAGAAACAGCCAGCGCGCCGCGTTCCAGGAAAGCGCCAGGCGTCCGCTGGCGATGGCAGATTGAATCGTTGCGAAATCGAAGCTGCCCACTTGCACGTAGATCCAGAGAATGGCGGCCAGCATGAAGACCGAGGCGACCACGGTGTAGAGGAAGAACTTCACCGCGGCATAGACGCGGCGCTCGTGCCCGTACATGCCGATGAGCAGCGCCATGGGAACGAGCGTGGCTTCCCAGAAGAAGTAGAAGAGGAAGAGGTCCAGGGCCACGAAGACGCCGAGCATGGCCGTCTCCAGCACCAGCAGCAGGATGAAGAACTCTTTCACCCGCTCGTGCACCGACTTCCAGGAGATAACCACGCTCAGCGGGACGAGGAAGGCGGTCATCACCACCAGCCAGAGCGAGATACCGTCCACGCCCAGGTGGAAGTGGATGTTGGGGCTGGCGATCCAGGCGTAATCCACTTCGAACTGGAAGCCGGGGCGGTTTTCGAATCCGAGCGGCAGCAGCAGAGAAGCGGCGAAGGTGATGAGCGAGATGCCGAGCGCGAACCAGCGGATGAGCGAGTCGCGGCGCGGGAAGAGCAGGAGAGCCAGCGCGCCGGCGAGCGGCAGGAAGACGACGAAGATGAGCGTGCCGGCGTTCATCGCGCACCTACCCAGATGAGATAGGCCACCACCACCGCCGCGCCCGCGGCCACCCAGCCGGCGTAGGAGCGTACGCTGCCCGACTGCATGTGACGCAGCGTGTCGGAGA
>CBRAFF010000188.1:0-4088 GCA_967755155.1 uncultured bacterium | reverse complement strand
TAGCGCACCGTTGCGCCCCTGGGCACCAAGGTTTAGGCTTTGGGCCTATGCGCGCGCGCTTGGCCTGGCTCCTCGTGTTGCTTTCGACCGTGGCCGCAGGTGCGCCGCCCAGGCACGTGGTCGCCTTCGGCAAGTGGATGACGGTGAAGTGGTTTGCGGAGGCCGCCCCAGCCACCCCGGTCGAGATGAAAGTACGGCCGCTGTACGTCGACGGGCGCCTGCGCGAGTACACCCTCGGCGAGCCCCACGATGTCACCGACCGTGTGTTCGTGGTGCAGCAAGCCTACCGGCTGAACGACGCGCTTCCGGAAGAGCGCGGTGCGCGGTGGACGTGGCAGCGGGGCGGATGGCTCGCGGTGGAGCGCGCCACCGGACGGGTGCGCTTGCTCTCCCTGCCCGGCTTCGACCCGGCCCGTTCGCAAGCGAGCTGGTACCGCGACTACGTCGCCTACTGCGGCAGCTCCGAAGACGGCGGGAAAGCCTACGCCGTCGTGGCTCAGCTGGGGCGGCGCAAGCCGTTGCTGCGCCAGGAGCTGGCGGCGGTCCCCGCGGGCGGGATGGGAGGCCCGGCGCCGTCGTGGCAGCGCGCTCCGGCGCGCGTCACCTTCACTCCTGCCGCCGGTGAGCCGCGCGCCTTCGAGGTCCGCGGACACACCGTGGACCCAGCGCCCGACGAGGATGACGACGATCGATGAAGACCCTGGACGAATACCTGCGCGAGGCCGAAGTGGCGCACGGACACCTGTGCGCCGGCCAGGTCCTGGGGGTCCGGCTGGCGATGTTGGGCCTGAATCAGCTGGAAATCCTCGATCCGCGGGGCGCGGACCGCAAGCGCCTGGTGACCTTTGTGGAGATCGACCGCTGCGCCACCGACGCCGTTTCGCTGGTGACCGGGTGCCGGCTGGGCAAGCGGGCGCTGAAATTCCGCGATTGGGGAAAAATGGCCGCCACTTTCCTGGACGTGACCACGGGCCGGGCAGTGCGCATCGCGGCGCGCGAGTCGTCCAAAGCGCGGGCGCGAGCCCTGCATCCGGAGCTCGCCGACAAGAACCGGCAGCAGATGCTGGCCTACCGCGAGATGCCGGACGAGGAACTGTTCGAGTGTCAGCCGGTAAAGGTCACGCTGCCCGCGGAGGAATTCCCCGGCTACAAGGCCGAGCGGGTGGTATGCGAAGCCTGCGGCGAGGGGATCAATTTCCGCCGCGAAGTGCGGCGGCAGGGGAAAATCCTTTGCCGCGGATGCGCCGGTGAGCGATACTACGAGCCGCTTCAAGGTCCTGAGGGAGGCAGCACATGAACGACAGCGGCGGCGAAGTAGCGGCAGCCTTTGTGATTCTCTTCATCGTTCTCATCTTTCTGGGGATCTGGCTTTCTCTCATCGTCTTCGGCGTGAAGGCGGCGAAAAAGAAGAACCGCTCGCCGCACTGGATGTGGTTCGGCGTCCACCCCGTGGGAGCGCTCATCATCTTCATCGTGATGATGTGCCTGGACCCGCTGACGCTGTGCCCGCAGTGCGCCAAGCCCAGTCCGCCCGCAGCGCGCCTCTGCCCCTACTGCGGCTACAGCTTCGCGCCCGCCACGCCGCCCGCGGCCTGAATCCTGCAACGACGACGCCCTTCATGGAGGCACTGGACTGGCGAGAGGTCACACGTCTCATTTCCTTTTGCTTTTCTTCGTGCTTTTCTTCTTGCTCTTCCCCTTGCTCTCCGCCTTCCGGCCCAGCGCTGGGTTGGCCTTCAGTTCCCGAATCATCTTGGCCTTCTGCGCTGCAGTGAGCGGCGAGACGGAGCTGAGGAGATATCGGACCTGCTTTCTCGTCCACGGCATATCTGTTGCCCTCCTGGATTGCGTGTTCTTGGCCCTGGAGTATAGCTTCGCGCCCACCGCGCCCCCCAGCGCTCCTCCCGCCGCCTGATCCCAAAAAATCACGCCCCTCCTGGGAAGGAGGGGCGTCCTTGTCTCTGAGTCCTGTTCCCGGATTCGTTACTCGAGGACGGGCTTCACCTTGGTCTCCGTCCTGGTGCGAGTCACCGGCCTGGTGGTGGTGGAAGTCGTGGTGGTGGAAGTGGTGGCGGTCGTCCTGCGGGTTGTAGTCGTGGTCAGGCGGGCGCGTTCGGCGGACCGCTCGCGCGTGGAGAGCCCGCGGGAGTCGCAGCCCCGCTGGCGGGCTATGTCCTCGGCCACGGCGCAATCCCTAAAGCCTCGCGCCTGCGCGCTGTGGACTCCGCGTTCGCGGATGGAAAGTCCGCGGGAATCGCAGCCCCGCTTCCTGGCCAGGCCCGGAGGCACGTCGCAATCGCCCCAGCCGGTCTTCTTTCCCTGGTCCCACCCCGATGGGCGGTCCGAGGGGCCCTGCGCCGTCGCCCTCCCGTGATAAGCGCCGGACGCAGACTTGCCTTTGTCCTTGTTTTGATCTTTGTCCTTGGAGCCCTGCGCGCTGGAACTCTTCCCCTTGTCGGCCGGGGGCCCTCCGCCCTTTCCGCCCTTGGCCCAGGCGGCGGCAGGCAAGAGCCCGAGGCACACGGTCAGAGCCAGAACCTGCAAGAATCGGCTGTGCATGCTTGACCTCCTCTTTCCTGCGGAAACCGGGATTCTGCTCCTTCGGACCCCTGGGGCGCAAGTGACCAAGGTCCATACCCTCGCGCAACTGGCTGAGAAGCCTGGGTCTAAGCGGCTGGACCGCCCAACGCGACTTCGCAGTTGCGGGCCAGGCGCAGCAGCGTGTCTTCGCGGAAGTGGCGGGTGAAAAGCTGCAGGCCGATGGGCAATCCGGATTTCGACCGGCCGCACGGAACGGAGATTCCCGGGACGCCGGCCAGATCGGCGGTGACGGTGTAGATATCCGCCAGGTACATGGAGACCGGGTCATCCACTTTCTCGCCCAGGCGGAAGGCGGGCGTGGGCGTGGTGGGGGTGACGATGGCGTCCACCTGCGCGAAGGTCTGGTCGAAGTCCTGTGTGATCAGGGTGCGGACGCGCTGCGCCTTGCCGTAGTAGGCGTCGTAGTAGCCGGCGGAGAGGGCATAGGTGCCGAGCATGATGCGGCGCTTCACCTCGGCGCCAAAGCCCTTGTCGCGCGTGCGCCGGTACATGTCGGAGAGCGAGCGAGCGTCGCGCACGCGGTAGGCGTAGCGCACCCCGTCGTAGCGCGCCAGGTTCGAGGACGCTTCGGCGGTGGCGATCACATAGTAAGTCGGGATGGCGTATTCCGTGTGCGGCAGCGAGATGGGAACCACCTCGCAGCCCGCGGCGGCCATCTTCTGGATGGCCGCTTCGACGGCGCCGCGCACCTCCGCGTCCAATCCCTCGCCGAAGTATTCCTTGGGAACTCCGAGCTTCAGGCCGCGCACCGGCTCGTCGATGCCGGCAAGGTAATCGGGAACGGGAAGGTCGGCCGAGGTCGAGTCGAGCGGATCGCGGCCGGCCATGGTGCGCAAGAGCAGCGCCGCGTCCTTCACCGTGCGCGTGATGGGGCCGATGTGGTCGAGAGAAGACGCGAAGGCGATCAGCCCGTAACGCGAGACGCGGCCGTAGGTGGGCATCAGCCCGACCACGCCGCACAGCGCGGCGGGCTGGCGGATGGAGCCGCCCGTGTCCGAGCCCAGTGCTGCCACCGCGGTGCCGGCGGCGACCGCGGCGGCCGAGCCTCCCGAGGAGCCTCCCGGGACGCGCTCCCGGTCGTGCGGGTTGCGCACCGGGCCGAAGGCGGAGTTCTCGTTGGAGGAGCCCATGGCGAACTCGTCGCAGTTGGTCTTGCCCAGCACGACCGCACCCGCCGCTTCCAGCCGCGCCACCGCCGTGCAATCGTAAGGCGGGATGAAGTGCGCCAGCAGTTGCGACCCGGCGGTCGAGCGCACCCCGTGCGTCACCATCACGTCCTTGATGGCGACGGGCACCCCGCCCAGCGGCGGCAGCGGCTCGCCTTTTTCCGCCAGCGCGTCCATCTTCGCCGCTTGCCCGAGCGCCCGCTCCCGGCACAACGTGAGGTAGGCGTGGATGTCGTGGTCCTCGGCCTCGATCTTCTTGTAGAAGGCCTCGGCCAGGGCGGTGGCTGTGGTCTCGGGCCGCGCGATGGGGGCGCGCGTGGA
>CBRAFF010000187.1:0-4130 GCA_967755155.1 uncultured bacterium | reverse complement strand
CTTCTTCCGGCCTGCCGCATGGCGTTCCAGGCCCGCGCCCCGGACGATGCCCTCCGCGGAGACAAACTTCTGGCCACGGCTGAGTTTTTGCATCCCTTCCACGCGCAACTCGGGCAAATAATAATCCTCATCCGCAAAGTAACCCGCCGCCCACAAGAGTCTCGAAGCCGCCGTCTCCGCCCTGGCTTCCGGACCGACTTTCACTCTCCAGGTGACGCCCTGCTCATCCACCACGTCGAACTTCGGGGTGGCGCCTTCCTTGCCCTCTTCCACGAACTTGAACTTGCCCGAGGGCGCGTGCTCTTGGCCTCCGGGACCGTAAAGAAGGTTCCGGGAAGCGATGTCGACCGGGTTGCGCCACAGCACTGCCGGCAAAGCGCTGGCCCTCTTTGCCTGGGCCGCTTTGCTTTCGGCTGCTTGCTGCGCGCCGGCCGGGACGCAGACACTGAGGATGATAAGAAGACAAATGGCTTGCAGAACTTTGCGCGTTCGGTTCATGGAGTCTCCCTGCTTGGCTTCCGATGGCAACGGTAATAAGGTTACTCGGTCGAGGCCAGGCGCCGCTGTGCAATCCTGCACACATCGAGGGGGGCTTATGTAATAGATTGAGGGGTGCTCCCAGGCCCGAAGGCTGAGAATTCATCCCATGCTCGAATGGCCGCCGGCTGAACGGCTGCAAAAGGATTGCTCGTGAAACTGCTGGTCCAACCTGATGACGGGGTCGCACCGCTGGTGGCAGCGGTGAAGAACGCAAAAAAGACTATTGATATCGTGGTGTTCCGCTTCGACCGGAGAGAACTTGAGACCGCCTTGGAGGCGGCGGTGGAACGGAACGTCGCGGTGCGCGCGCTGATCGCTTACACCAACCGGGGCGGGGACAAGAACCTGCGCAAGCTCGAGCGGCGTTTTCTGGAGGCGGGCATCATTGTGGCGCGCACCGCCAATGACCTATCCCGGTACCACGGCAAGATGATGATCATTGATGGTCGCGTGCTCTACCTGCTCTCTTTCAATTTTATCCACCAGGATATCGATGAGAGCCGCGGCTTCGGCATCGTCACCAAGAACGCCAAGTTCGTCCGGGAAAGCAGGAAGCTCTTTGAGGCCGACTCCGCCCGGCAGCCTTACACGGCGGGGCTCAGTACCTTCGTCGTCAGCCCGCTGAACGCTCGGAAAGAGCTTTCTGCGTTCATCAAGAAAGCCCGAAAGCAGCTCCTGATCTACGACCCGCAGATCACGGACCCGCAGATGATCCGCCTGCTTCAAGATCGGGTGAAGGCAGGCGTGGACGTCCGGATCATCGGGAAAGTCGCCAAGCTGGGCGGCGATCTGAAAGCCGCGCCCCTGACCACCATGCGCTTACATACAAGAACCATGATCCGGGACCACCGCCAGGCTTTCGTGGGAAGCCAGAGCCTGCGAAACGCGGAGTTGACCTCGCGACGCGAAATCGGCCTCATCGTTCGCGATGCGAAGGTGGTGAACGCCTTGCTGTCGGTTTTCGAAAAGGATTGGGCATCCAAGGATCTCGCCGGCGAACCGGAACCCGAAAGAGCCGTCGAGGTGGAAACCCTGGCCAAAGAGATGCCGCCCCTGGCCACGGCGGTACGGGAAGCCGTAAAGAAGGCCGTGGCACACACGAATGGCGAAGTCCTGGCCGATGACGACGTGAAAGCGACGGTCAAGAAGGCGGTAAAGAAGGCCGTGAAGGAAGCCATGAAAGAGATGGTCCAGGAGAGAGAAGAAACACCTTGAACAGGGAGGGTACGATGCGCCGCTTTGCTCTTGTCTTTTGCTTGGCCGTCTTCACCGGCGCTGCCTGCGTCCAGGCCGTCGCCTCCAAGTCGCAAGCCAAACAAAAGGACAAGCAGGCGCGGGTTTTCCAGGAATTCACCGAGCTCGTACAGCAGTACATGGAACTGCGCAAGGAGCTGGATGCTTCGCTGCCCCGACTGGGCTCCAAGGAATCGCAGGAGCACATTGTCGCGCACCAGCAAGCGTTCGCTCAGAAGATCCGGGAGGCGCGCGCCGACGCCAAGCGGGGCGACATTTTTGCGCCAGAGATCGCAGAAGAGTTCCGCCGGCTGATTCGGCGCGAATTTCAAGGACCGAAGGGATCCAACGCCCGCAAGACCATACGCCAGGGAGATCCGGTAAAGCCCTTCCGCCTGCGCGTGGGCGATGCGTATCCCGAGACGTTACCGGTCACCACCATGCCTCCGGCCTTGTTGCTCGCACTGCCCCAACTCCCCGAAGGAGTTGCCTACCGGATCGTGGGCCGCGACCTGATCCTGCAAGACGTTGATGCCAGAGTGATCGTGGACTTCATTCACGAAGCCCTGCCGAAATGACTCCAAGGGGATGGATATGCGTTGCCGCCTCTCCCTTCTTGCCGTATTTGTAGCCGGGCTGGCGCTGCCGGTGGCGGCGCAGAATCTTACGCTTCCGGTAAAGACGGGCTCGGTTCGCTTCGCCGTCATTGGAGACACGGGGACCGGAGGAACCGCACAATACGAAGTCGCGCAACGCCTCGCGCAATCCCGCCAGAAGTTTCCGTTCGATTTCGTGATCATGCTGGGAGACAACATTTACGGCTCGGAGAGTCCAGCAAGCCTCCAGGCAAAGTTCGAGATCCCCTATAAACCGTTGCTCGATGGAGGCGTCAAGTTTTACGCTGCCTTGGGCAATCATGACAACGTGAGCCAGCGCTTCTACAAGTTTTTCAACATGAACGGGGCGCAATACTATTCATTCAAGAAGGGCAACGTCCGTTTTTTTGTTCTCGACAGTAATTACATGGACCCGAAGCAACTGGCCTGGCTGGAGCAGGAGCTGAAGGCCTCAGGCTCGGATTGGAAGGTCTGCTATTTTCATCACCCTTTGTACTCCTCCGGGGCAAACCACGGCTCCGCGACGGAATTGCGCTTCTTACTGGAGCCCCTGTTCGTGAAGCATGGCGTTCAGGTCGTGTTTTCCGGGCACGAGCACGTCTATGAGCGGGTAAAACCGCAAAAAGGGGTCCAGTACTTTACAGAAGGCGCCTCGGCCAAGCTGATGGCCCGCAGCCTTCAGGCAACGAGCTTCAAGGCGGCAGGATTCGACACAGATTATTCATTCATGTTGGTGGAGATCGCGGGCGATGAACTGTATTTTCAAACGATCTCCAGAACCGGCGCGACCGTCGATTCTGGAGTCATCCGGCGGCCCGCCCAAGCCCAGTCCGCGGCGCCCGCCGCGGTGAACCCCGACTCCCGAAACGAGCGGAAGGGCGCCAATCTTCGTTGAGGCGGAACGGGTATACAATCCCCGAGGCCCTTGCGCCTTGTGAGGCTTCTACGACCGCGCGCCGCACTGCCGATCCCGCCTTGCCCGCCCCGCCGCCCAGCGAGGCGGCGGACTCGTTCCAGTTGGAAGGGCTGATCACCACGCTGGCCACCAGTTTCATCAGCCTGGGGGCGAGCGAGGTGGACTCAGCCATCTGCCGCTCGCTGGGAATGCTGGGGGAGTTCGCGGGCGTGCAGCGCAGCTACATCTGCCTGATCACGGAGGACGGGGCGCGCCTGCGCCACACCCACCAATGGTGCGTGGCGGGCGTGGAGCCGCTGGAGTCGGGCCCAGCGGGACTCTCCGCCGACGCCTTCCCCTGGTGGGTACAAAAACTCAGGAACCTGGAGGACGTCCACATCTCCGATCTCGGCGACCTTCCCCCGCAGGCCGGCGCGGAGCGGGAGTTCCTTGAAACCAACAAAGTCCGCTCCACGCTGATGGTCCCGCTGCGCTACGGGCCGTCGCTGACCGGAGTGCTGGGCTTCGACTCGCTGCAGCGCCAACTGGTTTGGAATGAGGAGCTGATCGCGCTGCTGAAGATCGCGGGAGTGGTGTTCGGCAACGCCATCGAGCGCAAGCGGGGGGAAGAAGAGCGCGGCCGCCTCATCTTGGAGCTGCAGGAGTCGCTGGCCAGGGTGCGCACCTTGAGCGGCCTGCTGCCCATTTGCGCCAACTGCAAGAAGATCCGCGACGACAAGGGCTACTGGAACCAGATCGAGATCTACATCAGGGAGCGCTCCCAGGCCGAATTCACCCACGGCATCTGCCCGGACTGCGCCCAGCGGCTCTATCCCCAGGACTAC
>CBRAFF010000186.1:0-4139 GCA_967755155.1 uncultured bacterium | reverse complement strand
CGGTGCGGATCTGTCCGGAGGTGTCGCGGATGGTGACCGCGCCCGCGACCTCGGCGACCACGATCTCGCCGGAGTCGTCGTCGATCTCCACGCCACCCTTCACGCGGTCGACGCGAATGTTGCCGCCACGGTTGTGGATGCGGGCGGAGGCCACGTCGGAGATGTCAAGGTTGCCGTCGGAGTCCTCCACCTCCAGCGCATTCAGCCGGGCGGCGTGGATCTGGCCGCTGTGGCTGTGGATGACGGTGGGGCCGCGCACCTCTTCTACATGGATGTCGCCGGACTGCTTGCGGATGCGCAGCGCGCCGCCCAGCTGCCAGGCGGCCAGGGTGCCGCTGCCGTCGTCGATCTCCACGTCGCCCTTCATGCCGACGACCTCGATCTTGCCCGAGGTATCGTGCAGGCGCACCTTCATGCCGGCGGGGACCACGACTTCAAAGTCGATGGGATACTGCGCCCGGCCCCAGTTGGAGAGGGCGCGCGGGATGTCGGTGACGATCTTCAGTTCCCGGGTGCCCTGGCCGCTGACGGTGATCAGCCGCTTGAGGATGTCCGCCTCGCCCAGCTTGAAGAACCAGGTGCGGTCGATGGAGACGTTGATGCGCACCTCGGTGGCGGCGGGGTCGCCGCGCAGCCGGAAGTCGCCCTCTTGAACTTCGAAGACCACGCTCTCCACGCCCTGGGCGGAGAGATTCATGGGATAGCTCTTGCGAGTGGCGGCGAAGGCGGGAAGGACGAAGGCCAGCGCCAAGGGCGCCAGTAGCGCAAACCGCAGTTTTCTCAAGGGGACCACCTAGCTCACTAGGATGCGCCCGGGGAGGGAAAAGGGCTAGGGGGCAACAAAAATGCCGGGCTGGTTGGCCCGGCATCCTGTTTTTCGCGAGTCCCGCGGCTGGTTGGCGGCGGGACGCCCCGGCAAGCCGGGGCCAGGGGACTTACATCACCCGCGCGATCTTGTTGAGCTCCGTGCGGATCACGTCCACGGAGCAGCCCGAGCCGCCCATGCGGCTCGCGGCATCCAGGGCGGCATCGGGCGCGACGCCGTATCCGCGCCCCATCAGAAAGAGTTGAAGCAACTCGGCCGACTGCAGGGAATCGAGTCCGCCCTTTAGCAGCTCGCTGCGCAGTTCCGAGATCTCCGTCATGTTGAACTTTTCGCCCATGGGTCACCTCCGACCCTTGTGCTCTGCCTTGCTATACGCTTAGACACGCCTCCCGGGTCCTTCGTTTCAAAGAAACTTTTTATTTCTCTGGCAACCTTTGAATCCTTTGGGAGTCCGCGGGTTGCCTGGGGCCGGAACCAGTTGTCAGTACTCAGTACCTAGTACTCAGTGACCCCGCTCCCGACAGCGGCCCAGCAACTAGGTACTGAGTACTAGGTACCGCTTCCCTCACTCCACCATCTTGCTGATGTGCACGTCGAAGCCGGTCTTGGGCAACAGCGACGCCAGCTCGAAGACGCGGAAGCCGCGGCCCACCACTTCGGTGTGCCGGAAGACGCCGGGCTCGCTCTCCACCACTTCGCGGTTGCCGTGCATGTCGTCGAGGAAGCCCTGGGCCATGGCCAGCGTGGGACGCCGATGCCCGGAGCGCGTGCTCAGCGCCTCGGCGGCGTAGGAGCGCACCAGCTTGGGCCAGTACTTCTCCAGCAGTTGCGGGCCGGCGAACAGGTCGGCCCAGATGATCTCCCCGTTGACGGCGACCACCACGCCCACGGCGTTGCGGGCGCGCAGCTCGCGGATCAGCCCCTGATAGGAGCGCTCCAGCGGCACCGCCACCGAATCCACCTGGCGCTTGACCTCCTCGTTCTCCGCCATCCGGGCGTAGGACGAGGTCTCGGCCAGGTCGCCCGCCGCTGCGGGGGCGGCGGCGGCCATGCCCTCGCGCGATTTGGCGACCTCGTTCCACACCTGCTGCTGGTCCTTATCGCTCATGGCGCGCTTGCGCACGCTGGGCTGCGCCATAGGCGCGGCCGCTGCGTCGAACTTCGAGCTGCCTCCCGCGCGCGCCGCCCAGCGCCCCGGCTCCACGCAGAAGACGCCCAGGTCCACCGGGTCGCTGTGCGCCGGGATGATGCGGTCCTTGCCCACCACGCGGTCCTGCTTGCCGCCGGTGACGATCTCTCCCGCCAGCAGGATGAGCGCGCGGTCGGAGTTGTTCACCAGCACCAGGCTGTTCACCCGGTCGCTGGAGGGGACGTAGGGGTTCCCGCCGCGGCGATAGAGCGGCCGGGCGCGGCCGGCCTCGGTGACCTCGACCTGGCCGGAGCGCAGGCCCTCGTCGAGCGTCAGGAATCCGCGGGTATCGTGCGAGGACGCGGCCACCACCGGGAAGATGGTCAGGTTGCCCTGGGTGATGGGCTCGAGCACGCGGTAGCCGGAGGCCACGGGTGGCTGCCCGGCCTCCGCCGGGGTCGGGGTCCAACTGACGGCGACCAGCAGCCCCGATAGAATCGGGGCGGCCAGCGCCAGTGCGGCTGTGAATCTGGACTTCATGGCGTACCTCTTCATGACGCACCTCTTCATTGCGTACCTCTGGGGGCGGCCCCGACTTTGTCGGGTGCCTATATCCCTTGGACGGAGAACGCCGCCTCCCCGGCTTCTTGCATCGAAAGTTGATACCATCCAGTGGCCGGAGTTCCCGGTCCTGGCCGTCTAAGTCCTCATGAGCAGCAGTCCGCAAAGCGCGACCCAGCCCGCCCCCAAAGGGACGGGGCAGGCCGAAGCGCAGGCCCTGGCCGCGCTCTTTGCCGAGCTTTTCAACCGCAGCCAGGCCGCGAAATACGGCCTGGCGCCGGGGGATTGGGTGCGCATCCTGGCGGGCATCGGGGCCAAGTACCTGCCGCCGGACGCCGGGCCCGAGCAGGCGCTCGAGCTCTACCAGAACCTGCGGGTGGAGGAGCTGGCGCTGGCCCGGGGCTGCGCCGCCGGCAACGAGGCCGCCTGGCAGGACTTCCTGCTGCGCTATCGCGAAAAGCTCTACGACGCTGCCGGGGCCATCGCGCGCGAGGATTCCGCCGCGCGTGAGCTGGCCGACTCGCTCTACGCCGACCTCTACGGCACCGCGACCCGCGACGGCGAGCGCGTCTCCAAGCTCAACTTCTACATGGGACGCGGCTCGCTCGAGGGCTGGCTGCGCACCGTGCTGGCCCAGGAGTACGTCAACCGCTACCGCCGCGGCAAGCGCCTGGTGAGCCTGGAGGAAAGGGAAGAGGCGGGGGCGCAGTTCGTGGCGGCCGAGGCCGCCGTGCCCCTGCCCATTGACTCGCGCCTGGAAGCCGCCACCGACCAGGCGCTGGCTGCGCTCCCGGCCGAAGACCGGTTCGTCCTGGCGGCATATTTCCTCGACCAGCGCACTTTGGCGGAGGTGGCGCAGACGCTGGGCGTGCACGAATCCACCATCAGCCGCAAGCTGGGGAAGATCACCGCCGGGCTGCGCAAGCACATCCTCGGCGGCTTGCGCCAGCGCGGCATGAGCAAACGGCAGGCGGAAGAGGCGCTGGAAGCCGATGTCCGCGACATTTCCTTGGACCTGCGCGGCCGTCTGCAAGAAACCGCGTCTCGGACGTTCTCCGGGAAGAAAGAGGCAAGGTAGGGGCCCGTGTCTGAGATTCCCAAGATCGCGCGCGCGCGGCTGGCGCATCCCGCCCTGCGGGACGGGGCGGGGAGCCATCCCGACGCCGACCAGATGACTGCGTTCCTGGAGCGCGCGCTGGGGGAGCGGGAGCGCGAGCAGGTGCTGGAGCACCTGGCGCGCTGCGCCGAGTGCCGCGAGGTAGTGGCGGTGGCGCTCGGGCCGGAGGAAGCGGCGGGCTTTGCTGCCGCCCAGCCCGAGCCCGGGTTTCGCTGGTTCGAGTGGCAGTCGCTGCGCTGGGCGGCGGTGGCGGCCACCTTCGTGATCGCCGTGAGCCTGGTGTTCCAGACCTACCGCCAGTCTCCGGAGACGTTTTCGAGCGACACGGCGCAAAGCCGGCCGGTCGAGGCGCCGGCGGAGTCGAAACAGGCCGCGGCCGCCACCGCGCCGGAGGAAGCCGCCAAGCCGGCTGAAGGGGCCTACGCGTACGAAGCGCAGCCCCGCGCCAATCTCCCCGCGGCGAAGGCAAAGGCTCCCAGCTCGTCTGCCGTCGCCGTGCTGCGCGA
>CBRAFF010000185.1:0-4176 GCA_967755155.1 uncultured bacterium | reverse complement strand
CACACCATCGGCGAGGGCCGCAGCGGCGCCACCATGCGCGCCGAGGGCTGGAACCGCATCCCGCTCATCCGCATGACCAACATCAGCATTCTGCCGGGGGAGAAGCCGCTCGACTTCGGCCAGCTCATCGCCTCCACCGAC
Source organism: uncultured bacterium (assembly GCA_967755155.1). Taxonomy (GTDB): domain Bacteria; phylum Acidobacteriota; class Terriglobia; order Terriglobales; family Acidobacteriaceae; genus DASYVL01. The sequence continues at coordinate 4,035 of CBRAFF010000185.1, read as the reverse complement.
GACGGCATCTACATGCAGACCAACCGCTCCTGGTCCATCGACGACAAGCGCTACCAGTTCCAGTTCGGCTGCGAGATCGGGTGGGAGATCAAGGGCGGCAAGCTGGGCCGCATGCTCAAGAACCCGTCCTACTCCGGCATCACCACCGAGTTCTGGAACTCCATGGACGCCATCTGCTCGCAAGAGGAGTGGACTCTGTGGGGCACGCCCAACTGCGGCAAAGGGCAACCCATGCAGACCATGGGCACTGGACACGGTGCAAGCCCGGCAAGGTTTCGCGGGGTGCGGGTGGGAAGTGCGTATCGGGGAACGTAAGCCTGTGTGGAAGCGGGCGACTCGCCCGCAAGGTTCATGATACGAAAGTATGACTACCGTAGAACGCTGCCCCACCTGCAGAAAGACAATCGACCTGTGTTCTTATCATTCAATACGCTTCGCCGCTGGATACTCCCAGAAACCGCCCGTGATATCGTGCTTGACTGCTGCCTATTCCCTAACGGCAAGATGGCCCGGATGCATGTAGTGGTGGTCATGCCTGAACATGTACACGTAATCCTTACACCCCTTCCGGACAAGAACGAAGGCCCCTTCTCTCTAGCGGAGATCACCCAGAAAATCAAGGGGGTTTCGGAACATCGGATCAACCGATCGCTGAAACGACGGGGCCCGGTGTGGTTGGAGGAATCATTCGACCACGTTCTGCGATCGTGTGAGAGTCTAGCCAAGAAGGTCGAATACATCCGGCAGAACCCCGTCCGGCGTGGTCTCTGCAAGATTCCCGAAGAATACCGGTGGCTGTGGGTCAACCCGGAGAAGTTTGACTGGTGATAAGTGCTTGCGGGCGAGTCGCCCGCTTCCACACGGTCATGTTGTATTACTGACTGCTGAAATGCTGACAAGAGACCAATCCCGTGAGCTTTTCGCCCGCGTGACCAGGCACTCCCACGCCGACGAGACCGAAGTCATTCTCACCGCCGGCGCGCATGCCCTCACCCGCTTCGCCAACAACACCATCCACCAGAACGTGGCGGAAGAGAGCGCGGCGCTTTCCGTGCGCGTGGTGATGGGCGGGCGGACGGCTCGCGCCTCCACCAACAAGCTGGATGACGCAAGCATCCGCCGCACGGTGGAGGCGGCCGAAGCCCTGGCCCGGGTGCAGGAGCCCGATTCCGACCTGCTCCCCATGGTGACCGCCGCCGAGGCGGGCGCGGCCTCCCCCGCATCCAATGGCGCGCCCAGCCGCTACTTCGACCAGACGGCGGCCATCACGCCCGAAGATCGGGCGCAGGCGGTGCGCCGCATCGTGGATGTTGCCGCCAAGAACAAGCTGACCACGGCGGGCATCTACTCGACCTATTCCGCGTCCGAAGCCATCCTGAACTCGCGCGGCCTCGAGCAGTTCCACCCGCAGACGTCGTCCGAGATCTCCATCACCATGCTGGGCGGGGACTCCTCGGGCTGGCAGAAAGCGAACTCGCCGGACGCGCGCAACCTCGACCCCGCCGCGCTGGCCGAGACCGCGGCCCGCAAGGCGCGCGACACCGCCTCCCCGCGCGAGATTCCCGCAGGAAAGTACACGGTCATCCTCGAGCCCGCGGCGGTGCTCGACCTGGTTGGCTTCATGTTCTGGGACTTCGGCGGGCAAGCCCTGCTCGACCAGCGCAGCTTCTTGAACGACCGCGTGGGAAAGAAGATCTTTGGCGAGAACATCACCATCTGGGACGACGTCGCGCATCCCCTGCAATCCGGCGCGCCCTTCGACGGCGAAGGCGTCCGCCGCCAGCGGGTGAAGCTGGTGGAAAGCGGCCTGGTGCGGCGGCTGGTGTACGCGCGCGGCACGGCGGCGAAAATCAAGCAGTCGGAGCGGGCGGCAAAACTCGGCGAGGTCGCGGCCACCGGGCACGGCTTCCCCCTGCCCAACGAGATGGGCGAGGCGCCGATGAACGTGGTCTTCGAAGCAGCCGGGCCCGCCGGCTCACGCCCGACGGTGGAGCAGATGGTCGCCTCCACCGGGCGCGGCGTCCTGGTGACGCGGCTGTGGTACATCCGCGAGGTCGATCCCTACGAGAAGATCCTCACCGGCATGACGCGCGACGGCACCTTCCGGGTCGAGGACGGGAAGCTCCGGCACGGCATCCGCAACTTTCGCTTCAACCAGAGCCTGCTGCACATGTTGTCGAACGTGGAGGCGATGGGCGAGCCGGTGCGCGCCAGCGGCGAAGAATCGTTCGACATGGTGGTCCCGGCCATGAAGGTGAAGGACTTCAACTTCACCGAAGTGACCAAGTTCTAACCGCTGGGCTACGATGGAGCTACGGGGACAGGAATGGCGATGAGCGACCAGCCCGGCAAACCGGCCAGCGGGTCCGGGGAGAGCGTGACGCAGTCGGCCGCGCCCATCCGCGTCATCCTCGCCGACACGCAATCGCTCTACCGCGTGGGCATCCGCAAGCTCTTCGGGAGCGAGGACGGCATCCAACTGGTCGCCCAGCCGGAGACGCTGGGGCACACCCTGGAAGCGGTGGTGAAGTCTCCCGCCGACGTGCTGCTGTTCGAGGCCGCCCTCTCTGAAAAACCCGCGGAAGCCACGGCGCAGATCCTCGAGCGCGTACCCGGGCTCAAGGTCGTCCTCCTCATCGACCAGCCGCTGCGCGAAGAGGAGACGGTGGAGTGCGTCCGCCGCGGGGTGCGAGGCATTGTGAGCCGCTCCATCCCGCCGGAGATGCTGGTACGTTGCGTGCGCAAGGTGGCCGCGGGCGAGCCCTGGCTGGACAAGCGCAGCGTCCACTGGCTGGCCGAGGCCTACCGCGTGCACGCCTCTTCCGGCTCCCAGGCCAGGACCAAGCTCTCGGAGAAGGAGCAGGTCATCGTCACCCTGGTCACCGACGGCCGGCGCAACAAGGAGATCGCCCGCGAACTGGGAACCACCGAGCAGGTGGTGAAGAACTACCTGCGCCGCATCTATGAGCGCTTCGGGGTGGCCGACCGGCTGGAATTGGCCATCTACAGCCTGCAGCACGGGCTGGTGAAGCGGGAAGAGAAGGCCGCCGCGCCCCCGTCCAAAGCCTGACGGCGCTGCGTCTTGTAATCCCGCGCGGCCTTTGCTATCTTGGCCGCCGTTCCAGAATGAAGAAAAACATTTCCATTCGCGTCAACGGGGTGGACCGCAGCGCGCAGGTGGAGCCGCGGCTGCTGCTGGCGCACTTCCTGCGCGAGACGGCGGGGCTCACCGGCACCCACATCGGCTGCGAGACCTCGCTGTGCGGCGCCTGCACCGTGCTGCTCGACGGCCGCGCCGTCAAGTCCTGCACCGTGCTCGCCGTCCAGGCCGACGGCCAGTCCGTCACCACCATCGAGGGCCTGGCCAGCGACGGCAAACTGCACGCCATCCAGCAGGGATTCTGGGAGGAGCACGGCCTGCAGTGCGGCTTCTGCACTCCCGGCATGATCCTGTGCTCGCACGACCTGCTGAGCCAGAACCCTTCGCCTTCGGAGGGCGAGATCCGGGAAGCCATCGGCGGCAATCTCTGCCGCTGCACCGGCTACCAGCACATCGTGAACGCGGTGCAATCCGCCTCGCGCAAGATGGCCAAGCCCGCCGTCACGCGAAGGAACGTCAAGCAGAAGAGCACCAAGCGGAGGAAGAAGTAATGGCCGCCGCGAAAGCCAAGGCGAGGAAGTGGGTGGGCCGGCCGATGCCGCGCAAGGAAGACCCGCGCCTCATCCAGGGCATCAGCCATTACACCGACGACCTGCGGTTTCCCGGGATGCTGCACTGCGTCTTCGTGCGCTCGCCGCACGCCAACGCCAGGATCGAGTCCATCGAAACAGCCGCGGCACGGGAGGTCGAGGGCGTGGTGGCGGTCATCACCGCCCACGACCTGGCGGGCGTGAACAGCGTGCCCTGCGCCGGCGCCCTGCCCGATTTGAAGGTCCCGCCGCATCCGCCGCTGGCCCAGGGCCACGTGCGCTACGTGGGCGAGCCGGTGGCCGCGGTGGTGGCCGAGGATCCCTACGCCGCCCGCGATGCCGCCG
>CBRAFF010000184.1:0-4196 GCA_967755155.1 uncultured bacterium | reverse complement strand
GTTCTTTCAGCTCGTTGAAGCTCATGCGGTCGTTCACCGCCAGCGCGCTCAGGATGCCCAGGCGCATGCGCTCGTGCACCAGCCGGTCGAGCTCCGGCGGCGCAGCGACCCTCCTCGGGCCCGTCGCCCGCGAGACAACCTCCGCCCCTCTCGCTGGCCGATGTCTGCTTCTCAACGTCATCTCAAACAATCCCCTTGGAGGCTCTTCATATCCCTCCTTACCTTTTACCTTTTACCTTTTACCTCCCCTACCCGCCATACCGCCTCGCGATCACATACCCAAAGACGATATGCAGTCCGCCGAAGCCGGCGGCCAGCAGCAACCACGCCCAGCCCAGCGGCAACGCCAGCGCCGCCGCGCCCAGAACCATGAAGCAGTACCCCCTCAGGGGGACGGCGCGCACTGAGAAGCTGCCGCCCGTCACCACCGCCGTTCCGTAGAGCAGCAGCCAGACGCCGGGGACCATGTGCCTGTGCCCCGAGAACCACAGCGCCACGGTCAACGCGGCGCCCGCGACCAACGGGGGCAACAGGGCCAGCACGAACTTGCGCGCTACCGCGGAGACCAGCGGCACTCCCAGGCGCCGGGCCTTGCGCTCCGAGGCCCAGACGCTGATGGCGATGGCCAGGGCGGCCTCCGCCAGCCAAACCTTCATCCAGCCCGAGCCCAGGAACAGGTTCCGGCTGAGCCCGGCGGCGCCGAGCGCCGTCGCTCCCACCAGCATCTGCCCGCGCCCGCTGACCGCGGTGAACGACCCGGCCGTGGCCAGGGTCTCGCGGATGAAGCGCAGGTCCTCTGCGGCACCTTGGGCCGCGCCCTCGACGCCCGAGTCGGCCTCCGCGTGCTCGCGCGGGCGCAGCCTGCGGCTGGTCCTCCGGTGCGTGCGCTCTTCCGCCATAGGCCCCTTGATACGCTCTTCAGTTGAGGTATGTCAAGTACTTTTCACTGCAAAGTTAGCTGCGCTGAAGAAAGACTGGCAACTGACAACTGGCAACTGACAACTGCTTCTAGTACGGATACGGCTCGACCTTCCACAGCTCATAGACCTTGGCGGCCATGAACATCTCGTAGAGGACGGGGTCGAGCTCGCCATCCTTGACGCTGAACTTAAGGATGTCGAGCGCGCGTTCCAGGCTGACGGCCTTCTTGTAGGGGCGGTCGCTGGCGGCCAGGGCGTCGAAGATGTCGCTGATGGTCATCATGCGCGTCTGCACCGGGATCTCCGCCGCCGACAGCTTGTAGGGGTATCCGGTGCCGTTCAATTTCTCGTGATGTCCGCGGGCGATGCCGGGGATGTTGCGGATCTCCCGGGTCCAGGGGATCTTCTGCAGGAAGTTGACGGTGTGCACCACGTGCGACTCGATCTGCCGGCGCTCGGCCTCGTCCAGCGACCCTTTGCGCACCGAGAGCAGCCGCACCTCGTCGGAGGAGATGAGCGGTTTCTCCTGCCCGTCGAAGTCCAGGTACTTGCGCGCGGCCACGTCCAGCAGCTTCTCGAAGCTGCCCTCGGCCAGCACCGTGGGTTCGTTCGACGCCAGCACGAACTGGAAGTAGGCGTCGGTTTCCGCCAGCCGGTCGGCCAGCTCGGCGTCGAACTTGGGCAGGTCCTTCATGTAGTTCTCGCGGCCCTTTTCCAGCACGTACTCCAGCCGCGACTTCAGGTTCTCCGACTCCACCGAGCGCTTCACGAAGTGGAAGCGCTGGGTCACCAGGTCGAGTTGGCCGGGATAGAGCTTCTTGGCCTTGACCAGCACCTCCTCGCGCACCCCGACCTTGCCGAAGTCGTGGAGGAGCGAGGCGTAGCGGATCTCCTTCATCTCGGTGCGGCTGAAGTGGATGTCGGCCAGCACTCCGCTCTCCGCGCGGTCCACGGCCTCGGCTAGCCCCACGGTGAGGTTGGCCACGCGGAAGGAATGGCCCGAGGTGGTGGGGTCGCGGGCCTCGATGGCGGTGACCGCGGCGCGCACGAAGCCCTCGAACAGCTTCTGGATGGACTCGTACAGCCGGGAATTCTCCAGCGCCACCGCCGCTTGGCTGGCCAGCGAGGTGACGATCTCCTGCAACCGCGAGGTGAAGGGCACCACCTGCCGGGTGACGGCGCCGATGGAATCCAGCCGCGCGGCGGGGTCGCGCTTGGCGTTCAGCAACTGCACCACGCCCACGATCTCGTCCTTCTGGTTGCGCATGGGCACGGCCAGGATGGACTTGGTGCGGTAGCCCGAGTCCTCGTCGAACTTGCGGTTGATGCCGTAGGGCACGCTCGGTCCCAGGTGGTAGGCGTCCTCGATGCTCAGCGCCTTGCCGCTCAGCGCCACGAAGCCCGCGACCGATTTGGGGCTGAGCTCCATGGTCATTTCCTTGAAGGGGACGTCCACGGAATCGTTCTGCGCCAGCTTGAAGCGCAGCCGTTTGGGCGACTCCTTGTCGGTGATGACGCTGAGCTTGCCCGACTCATCCGGCTTGAGCTGTGCCTGCTCTTCCTCGATGCTCTCCACCAGGTAGAGCGAGCCGGCGTCGGCATGCGTGATCTCGCGCGACTTGGTGAGGATCAACTCCAGCAGCTTGCCGGTATCGTGCTGGGCGGAGAGCGCCGCGCCGATCTGGTTGAGCTCGTGGATCTCCTGCGTCGCGCCCGCCAGCCGCTCGTTCACCTCCCGCCGCGACTCCAGCAACCGGATGTGGTCGAGCGCGTTGTCCACCATGCGCTCCAGCAGGTGCGTAGGGGTTTCCGGGGGCAGGTAGGCGTAGACGGCGCCGTCCACGCGCGCGTCCTTGAAGCGGTCGTCGGCCAGCGCGATCACCCGGCAGTTGGGCGCCCGCAGCCCGCCGTAGTGCTTCGCCATCAGCGCCTCGGAGGAGGTGACGACCACCCGCTCCACTTCTTTGGGATGGCTGGCCAGTTCCTCGAACGGCATGCGCCGGTAGCGCTTCACGCCCAGCATGGCGTTCTTGCCCAGCTCGTCGCCCTCGAAGTACACCACGAAGGGCAGCGATCCCACCACTGGGGTGAAGCGACTGGCTTTGACGGCCAAGCTCATAGGCGATACTGGGGCTTCGCTCATGTCGCTCTTAGGGGGAAGGGCGGCTCCCGGCGGCCTTCCGGCGCGGCCCGCCTCGGGCGGGTCCGCCGCGGCTCCGGCGGGGGTTAACTATAGCAGAACCCGCTTTCCCGGTAGAGCGGTTTCCCGCCTCCCTCAAATCCCTTTCCCTGTTATCCGATTGGTATATAATCCGCGGATTCTTCCCAGGCTTGAGCGGAACCCGATCGGCCCCGCCCTTGCAGACTAAGAAGTAAGGAGACGTATCCCATGGCCACTCCTTCAGCGGCCCCCCGACCCGTCACCGGCTCGACCGCGGCAATCCCCGCGGTTCCGGCGCCGGCAGCCGAGCCCCAGCACTTCTTGCAGCGCATCAAGCTGTTCAGCGGCCTCGCCATCGCCGAGTGTCAGGAAGTGGTGAAGCGCATGAAGCGCCGCGACTTCCCGCCCAACCAGGTCATCGTGCGCGAGGGCGCGCCCGGCAACTCCATGTTCTTCATCACCGCCGGCCTCATCGAAGTCCGCAAGAAGGACGCCAACACCGGCATCGACTTCCTGCTCACCGAGATGGGCCCGGGACAGAACTTCGGCGAGATGTCGCTCCTCACCGGCAAGCCCCGCACCGCCACCGTCACCGCCGTCCAGCCCACCACCTGCGCCGTGCTCGAGCAAAAAGACTTCCAGGACCTCTTCCTCTCCTATCCCAAGATGGGCCTGGCGCTCACCACCATCCTGGCAGAGCGCGTGGAAGCGGCCAGCCAGCAGGTGGGCATCGAGTTCATCAATCTTTCCAAGATGAACTTCGACGCGCGCGTGCTCTCCCTGCTCCCCCAGGTCATGATGATCCAGCACCGCGTCATCCCGGTGGCCTTCGCCAACAACCGCCTCACCCTGGCCATGACCAATCCCAACAACATCGTGGCCCTCGACGACATCCGCCGCATCATCAAGGGCGTGATGATCGAGCCCGTGGTCACCACCGACGAAGACTTCCGCAAGTTCATGAACTCCACCTACCAGGACCTCATGCGCACCATCGAGCCCGCGGCCGGCAGCAAGACGACCTCCCCCGGCCTCGCCACCGAGCTGGTGGCCGCGGCCAAGTCGCCGGAGAGCACCATCGACCTGCTGCAATCGGACATCATCCGCGACCTGCA
>CBRAFF010000183.1:0-4209 GCA_967755155.1 uncultured bacterium | reverse complement strand
GTGGGCGCGGGCTCGGTCTCAAAGGCGACCGGGGCCGCCACCGCTTCTGCAGTGTGGACTTCGGAATCTTCGATGGGACGCGCTTCCGCCGGTTCGGCGATAGCGGTTTCGACCGGCGCCGCGGCTTCGTTCCCGCGCTCCGCCGTCATCGGAACCGGCGCGCTTCCCCGGTTGCGATACTTGGAAATGGATTCGCCCGGCAGCACCATGGGCTGGTAGCCGGAGGGCGGCTGGGGACGCGACGTTGCTTGCGGCCGCGGCTCGGGCCGGCGGCTCTCCAGGCGCTGCGGTTGCTCGGGGCGCCCAGACTCCGGACGCGCCGACTCGGGGCGCGCCGATTCAGACCGGGGCGACTGCGAATCCTGAGGTCCTCCGGGACCGCGTCCGCGGCCGCCGCGACGGCGGCGTCCACGCCAGCGCCGCGAGCCCTCGCGATTCCCGTCCGCACCTTCGCCCGCGGGAGCGGCCCCACCGGCGCCTTCGCGGCGCGGCTCGGCGGCGGCCATGGGCTCGACGGAACGGGCCGAGCGGCCGACCGCCTTGGTCACGTCGTCATCCGCCTGGCCGGCGATGGTGTCGAACTCTTCCTGGTCCTCGAAGAAATCGGAGACGTAGAGGAAGGCGTCGCGTTCCAGGCCCACGTCCACGAAGGCCGACTGCATGCCGGGCAGCACCCGGTTCACCCGCCCCTTGTAGATGGACCCGGCGAGCGTGTACTCGTTCTCGCGCTCGAAATAGATCTCGGTCAGTGCATCGTCCTCGCAGATGGCCACTTTGGTCTCGTGGGGCGTCGAGGATACAAACAATTCCTTGGACATTTTTTACTCCGCGTCCGTGGCCCTTTCGGCGACGGACTTCAGCGGACGGCTGTGGCGCCGGGGGTGGGATCGAATGTAGCGGTGCGGAAGAGGCGCCCCAGGCCGGTGGGCCTGCTACGCATCGGGGTGGTTGGGATTCTTCGGTAAGACTTCGGAATCTCTGCACCTGTCGCTGCCCGCGGGGTTGTGGCCGCTCCGTTCCCGCTTTTGCGGTACGGGGCCGTTCCCTCCCCTGCGAGCCAGCCGCTTGTTCGATCTCACCGGCCCGTTCGCGTTTCCGGCCGGCTGTGTGCCCTCTTTTTCGCGAGGGCCAGGCGAATTCTGCAACTCGTTCCCGTCCCGCTTTGCGGGACGGCTTCTACCTTGCTTCCCCCGCTTCCATCGCGGGGATTCGCGCCCGCCACAGCGGACGCGGCACATCCTGCCAAAAACCCTTCAGTTCACGAACCGGCGCATGCGGATGTTCATCACGATTCCCAGCGCCAGGAACATGAACAGCACCGACGACCCGCCATAGCTCATGAGCGGCAGCGGTATGCCGGTGACCGGCATGAACCGGACCACCATGCCCACATTCACCAGGACGTGGAAGGCGAGTACCGCCACCACGCCCATCACGATGAAAGTGCCGCCGCGATCCGGGGCCGTCTGCGCGTTCTGGATCAAACGCGCCAGCACTATGAAGTATAGCAGCAGCACCCCGCACGCGCCTATAAATCCCTGCTCCTCGGCGAACGAAGCAAAAGCGAAGTCGGTGTGGGTCATGGGCAGGAACTCCCCCTGCGTCTGCGTGCCTTTGGTGAGCCCCTTGCCCCAGATGCCTCCCGAGCCCACCGCGATCAGGGCTTGCTGCACTTGATATCCCTGGCCCTTGGGATCGTTCTCGGGATGCAGGAAGCTTGTGAGCCGCGCCTTCTGGTAGTCCTTCAGGACGAACAGCCATCCCCCGGTGCCCAGCACGCAGGCCAGCATTCCCAGGGCGATAGCGTGGCGCAGGCGCAGCCCGCCCAAAAACAGCGCCATCAGGAAGATGGGCACGTAGGCCAGCGCGGTGCCCAGGTCGGGCTGCACCAGCACCAGCAGCATGGGGACGCCAGCGATCAGCCCCGCCTTGACGATGTCGGAGACCGTGGCCTCGTGCTGCTTCATCTCGTGGAAGTAGCGGGCCAGGGCCAGGATGACCACCAGCTTCACCCACTCCGAGGGCTGGAAGTGCATGCCGCCGGGCAGCGCGATCCAGCGGCGCGCGCCCAGCGCCTTGTGTCCGATGACCAGCACCGCCACCAGCACCAGCACCGAAGCGATCCACAGCCAGTGCGAGCGCTCCAGCAGCGAGTGGTAGTTCACCAGGCTGACCACGAACATCAGCCCCAGTCCCGCCAGGATCCAGTACATCTGCCGCACGTGCATCCCGGCCAGGCGCGTGGAGAAGGTGGTGCTGTACACCTCGAGCACGCCCAGGGCGCAGATGACCAGCACGAAGCCCAGCAGCAGCCAGTCAAAGTCGCGGAAGGAGAGGAAGCGTCGCATGGCTAGGGCGCTCCCGGGGTTGCGGCCGCCGGCCGGCGCGCTCGTCCTACCGGGACGCGGAAGCGTCCCGCGTTCAGCTTCGAAGCTTCTCCCGGCGCCGCGCCCGGCGTCTCCCACACGCCGGCGACTTCCACGGAGGAGGTCGCGCCCCGGCGCGCCAGCTTGGTCTCGTGTTTGCGCTTCTTCTCCACGTGGGCCTTGATCACCTGCGACACCAGCCGCGCCGCCAGCGTGCCGTGCTCTCCCTGCTCCACCAGGATGCACACCACGATCTCCGGATCGCGCCGCGGCTCCAGCCCCACGAACCAGCCGTTGTCCTTGTACTGGCTGCCGGTCAGCTTCTGCTTGAGCTTGGCTTCGTTGCTCACCACCTGGGAGCTGCCCGTTTTGCCCGCGAAGTCCACGCCCTCCAGGTGGGCGCTGGCCGCGGTGCCGCCGGGCTGGGTCACGTTGGCCATGGCGTCGGTGATCAGCTCCCAGTTCTTGGGGTCGATGGGGACGCGCACTTCGCCATTCTCCCCTCCGCTCACCTGGCGGAATTCCGGCGGCAGCTCCGCGGGGAAGGCGACGTGCGGCCGCCGCAGCACGCCGCCCGAGGCGATTCCGCCCAGCGCGTAGGCGAGCTGGATGGGCGTGGTCGTCACCGCGCCCTGCCCGATGCCCACTGAGATGGTCTCGCCCGCGTACCACTTCTGCTTGAAGTTGCGCGCTTTCCACTCCTCCGAGGGCATCACCCCGGAGGCCTCCTGCGGCAGGTCAATGCCGGTGCGGCGGCCCAGCCCCAGCGCCATGGCGTAGCGCGCGATGCGGCTGATGCCCAGCCGCTCCGCCAGCGTGTAGAAGAAGGTGTCGCAGGAGACCGGGATGGCGCGCGTGATGCCCACGCCCCCGCCGTGCACCGCGTGACACTTGAAAAAGCGGTCGTAAAAGACCCTGCCCCCGGCGCAGTTCACTGTCAGCGTCTGTGCTACTCCCTCCTCCAGCCCGGCCACCGACATGATGATCTTGAACACCGAGCCCGGCGCCAGTTGCGCCTGGATGGCCTTGTTGAGCAGTGGCTTTCCCGGGTCGTTCACCAGCGCGCTCCACTCCTCGCGCGAGATGCGCACCGCGAAGTGGTTGGGATCGAAGGTAGGACGGCTGGCCAGCGCCAGCACCTCCCCGGTGCGCGGGTCCAGCGCCACGCCCGCGCCGTTATGGCCTTCGAGCGCCTGCTCCAGGGCGATCTGCAGGTCCAGGTCGATGGTCAGGCGCAACTGCTTGCCCGGCGTGGCGTCCTTCTGCTCCAGCCGTCCTTCCTCTTTCCCGCGGCTGTTGACGATCACCCGGCGCGAGCCGTCCGTGCCCATGAGCAGCGCGTTGTAGGTTTGCTCTACCCCGGTGCGCCCCACCACGTCCCCGGGGTTGTACAGCTCGTACTGCGGGCGGTTGAGCATGGCTTCGCTGACCTCGCCCACGTAGCCGATCAGGTGCGCGGCGAAGCCGTCGCGCGGATACAGCCGCCGGTGCACCACGATGGTGTCCAGTTGCGGCAGCTCGTTGCGGTGCGCGTCGATGAACGCCAGCTCGTCCGGCGTGATGTCGTCTTTCAGGATGACGGGCTGGAATCGCCCCGCGCTCGCCACCTTCCGCGAGCGCTCCCGGATCTGTTCCCGCGTCAGGTGCAGCCCGGCGGCGATCTTCTCCAGGTCCTCGTCCGAGGTCGGCTGCTCGCGCAACAGCAGCGCGGAGAAAGAAGGATAGTTGTCCACCAGGATGCGGCCTTCGCGGTCCAGGATCTTGCCCCGCGGCGCCAGCAGCGGCACCGTGCGGATGCGGTTGCGCTCCGCCAGCAACCCGTAGCGGTCGCTGCCCATCACCT
>CBRAFF010000182.1:0-4220 GCA_967755155.1 uncultured bacterium | reverse complement strand
GGCGCTCGCGATGCCGCGCCGCCTTCTCCCGCAGCTTGGTCAGGTACTCGCCGCCGGCGGTCAGGGGCAGGGGCTCCTCGACGAAGGCCTGGAGCAGCGAGCCGTCCTTCACCAGCAGCTTCAGGTGCATCTCGGCTTTGCCCTTCAGGCGGGTCACGCTGGCCAGGAAGGCCTTGCGGTTGGAGCGCACGGCGCGGCGCAGCGCGTCATCGGTGTCGAACACCGTCCCGAAGCGGAAGGGCAGCACGGTGGTGGTGCGGAAGCACTCGCCGACCACGCGGGCGTGCTCCAGCGCGGCTTTCTGGTCGAGGCCGCCGATGTGCTGGTACTCGCTCACGATGACCGCGAACTCCCCGCTGGGATACCCCATCACCGGGGCGTCCTGGATGCCTGTTAAGTTTTCTATGGGGAAGGGGCGGCGGGCTCGGGAATCACCTTGGAAGGCCTGTTGCTCAGCGATGCAGTACGCGTACCACGCCATGTCAGTCGCTCCGATCAAAGGATGGCGCGGCGCGAAGCCGCGGCCACCGAGGGTCTCTGGTTACCGACGTCGCTTGTGGAAGATACTGGCTAGGGCGAAACGGGAGTACGGCGGGGTTGCGCCATCTCCAACTGCTTCATCCTATTCCGCGCCGGGGGAAATAGCAACTCTGCCGGAGGCTGAGGGTGCCCCACGTTCGCGCCCTGGTTTTGGGCGCCAACGTGGGATTGCAGCCCGCCATCGGCACTTTGCTCCAGTCGATTGGCGCGCCCCCAGGCTTACTTTTTCTTCTTGGGGGCCGCGGCCGCCTGCTGCTCCAGCGCGGCCAGCAGGATGCGCTGCATCTCGTCGACCGGCGCCGGCTTGCCGGTCCAGATCTCGAACTGGCGCGCCGCCTGGTGCAGCAGCATCTCCCACCCGGGAATCACCTGGATGCCGCGGGCGCGGGCGGTGCGCAAGAAGCGCGTCTCCGCCGGCGTGTACACCATGTCCATCACCACCCGGGCGTTGATCTCGCGGTCTTTGAGCGGGACGCGCCCCGCGCCTCCCTTCATCCCCATCGGGGTGGCGTTGATGATGACGTCGAAGGTCAGCTTCTTGAGCATGGAGCGCCCGATGAACTTGGCCCGCGCCTGCTTGGCCAGCCGCTTTCCCGCTCCCGCGGTGCGGTTCATGATGTAGACCTCGGCCTGGCGCTCTTTCAGGCCAAAGACCGCGGCCCGCGCCGCGCCCCCGGCGCCCAGCACCAGTACCTTGGCGCTGGCGATGACCAGGCGCTGCTCCAGCGGCCGGATGACCCCGGCTACGTCGGTGTTGAAGCCGTAGAGGTTGCCGTCCTGCCCCCGGATCACCGTGTTGCAGGCCCCGATCTTCGAGGTGACGGGATCGGTGTTGTCCAAGTGCTTGAGGATCTCCTCCTTGTAGGGCATGGTCACGCTGATGCCGTGGATGGGGATGTCGCGCACGCAGCCCAGCAGGTCGTCCATGGTCTTGGCGTGCAGCGACAGGTAGACGGCGTTCACGTTCTCCCGCCGGAAGGCGGTGTTCATCAGCAGGGGCGAGAGCGAGTGCGCCACCGGGTCGCCGGCCACGCAGTAGACCTTGGTGGCCGCGTCCACCTGGTCGATGCGATAAGTGTTGCGCAGCGTGTACCCGGCGATCTGGCCCACCGCCGTCTCCTCGCCCGCCGTGGCCGCGCCGAAGGTGAACACGCTCCCGGCGCGCACCCCCAGCACCCGGCTGATGATCCCCGGCTCTCCCATGCACACGCCCACCATGGAGTGCTTCTCGCTCTTCTGCTCCAGGAACTTCATCATCACCACGTTGTCGTAGAGCCGGTTGGCGGTGGAGACCAGCTTGTAGAAGTCGGCGGGGATGGCCTGCATCTTCTTGAAGGTCTCGTCCAGCTTGCGGGTACCACGAAAATCGTGGAAGGAGAGGATGAGCGCGGCGTGGGTGCGCAACCGCTCCACGTCCTTGGGCTTGAGCTTGAGGACGCTCTCCAGTTCCAGGTCGAGCAACTGGCAGCCCGCGGCCGCCGCCCGGATGAGCAGGTCGATCTGGCTGGCCACCGAGCCCTGGAACTTGCCTCCGTTCCGCGCCCGGCGGCAGGTGGCGATGGCCAGCACCTCGGGGTGGTAATCCAGGAAGCGCTTGATGCGGGCAAACCCGGCGGAGGGCTGCCGCAGGTAGTCTAACCTGAACTCAACAAAGGGGTTATCTCGCACCACCCCCTCGGCGCGCTCGATCATTTCCGCCGGCGTCCGGCCCACGATGGCCACGCACACCCGGGGCAGCCGCAGGGGCAGCAGGCGGGGCGCGTAGGTGGCGGCGGAGGACATGTTTTCGTGGGGCCGTTCAGGCTGCTCCGGCCCTGGCCCAGCCGGAAATTTCGTGGCGACCGCCGCGCATCTTACAAGCGTGCTCCCGGCAACGCAACAGGCCTTTTCCCGCTCCCTCCGCCCCTTTTCCGCCCCGTACCTTAAAGGTTAATACTATTCGCTTGACCCGTTTCTCCCCCTTTGTTAGCGTTCCATCCGGAGTATTGCCGCAAAAGCTGTCTTTTCACAGGCTTTGGCTTGGTGTCGTCCGCCCTTCGCGGTGAGGATTCCGGAGGAAACATGAAGAAACTGGCTCTTGTGGTTGTGATGTTGGCCGCGGTGGGATTGGTGGCGCAGCAGTCGGCGGGACCGGCGCAGCCGATGTCGGCGAGCAACCTGGTGAAGCGCGTGGACGCGCCCAGCATGTCTGACGTCTACTGCTCAGGATTCATCACCAATCAGGTCATCTCCAAGACGAGCTACGTGGCGGCCGGCTGGGCCACGCCCCACCAGACCAAGTTCGCCGACCGCGACTACATCTACATTCAGGGCGGCAGCTATGCCGACGGCACCCAGCTCAGCATAGTCCGGCACCTCCGCGACCCCAACCGCTACCGGGCCTTCCCGGGGCAGCTCTCGGCCATTGCCGCCGTGGGCGAGCCCTACGCCGATCAAGGCCGGGTGAGGGTGGTGGCCACGCGCAACAACATCACCATCGCGCAGGTGGAGTTTGCCTGCGACGCCATCAGCCCGGGCGACCTGGTGATGCCCTACGCCGAGCGCACCGTCCCTCAGTTTCGCCGCGCCATGCCCTTTGATCGCTTTGCGGTGCCCAACGGCAAGCTGCAGGGACGCATCGTCATGGCCCGGGACTTCGACGTCATCATGGGCTTCGGGCGCAAGGCCTACCTGAACGTGGGTTCCGACCAGGGCGTGAACGTGGGCGATTACTTCCGCGTGGTGCGCGACTACCAGATCTCCAAGATGGAGCCGGTGGACGCCCTTTCCTACAAGGCCACCCAGACCGAAGACTCGCAGAAGAACCCGCCGGTGTTCCCGTCGTCGCGCTCGGGTGAGCTGCCGCGGCGCTCCCTGGGCGAGGCCATCGTGCTCAGCGTCAGTCCCAGGAGTTCCACCGTGATGGTGACCTACTCCCTGGAAGAGATGCTGGTGGGCGACCACGTGGAGATGATGGACCCGCCACCGCCGCTGCCGCCTCCGGTGGAGAATCCTCCCACCATCGTGTGCAGCGCCAATCCCGCGACGGTGCGCGTGGGCGAGAACTCGCGCATCACCAGTGAAGCTTCCAGCCCGGACAACCGCCCGCTGACCTATTCCTGGGCAGCCAGCGCGGGCAGTATCGCGGGCGAAGGAGATAACACCGTTAACACCGCCATGCTGGATACGCGCGGCACCAGCGTCGGGCCCATCAGCGTGCGCTGTACGGTCACCGACGACCGGAATCTTTCCGCCTCAGCCATGACCTCGGTCAACGTGGAGGCTCCGCCGCAAGAGAGCCGGATGAGCGAGTGCGGCTTCAGCCGCACGGCGCGGGTGGACAACCGATGCAAAGCCATCCTGGATGACGTGGCGCTGCAACTGCAGCAAAGCCCCGATGCCAGGGCGGTGGTGATCGGCCAGACCGGCCCCGGGGAATCCGGCGGCGACAGACTGGCAGGCCAGCGCGCGGCCAACACCAAGGCCTACCTGACCCGGGACAAAGGCATCGATGGTAAGCGCATCGAGGTGCGCACGAGCACGGGCGGCGGCGCCAAGGCCGACGTCTGGGTGGTGCCGGCCGGGGCCAGCGGGCCTCAGTAGGGTAGCGCCGGCGTCTCGCCGGCATGGACAATCGATGAACCTCAGCGGTGCGCTTCGGCGCACCGCTTTTGTTTTCCCGTACCGCCGGCGTCCTCGCC
>CBRAFF010000181.1:0-4225 GCA_967755155.1 uncultured bacterium | reverse complement strand
GGCGCTGGCCAAGGTCATCGAGTACGCCGGGGAAGCCATCGAGGAATTGAGCGTGGACGAGCGTGCCACCATGACCAACATGGCGGCGGAGATCGGCGGCTTCACCGGCATCGTCGCGCCGGATGAGAAGGCGGTGGACTTTCTGGTCGAGCGGCGCGGCCTGGACCGCGCCGAGGTCCGGAAGATGATGGAGGGCCTGGCGAGCGACGCGGGCGCCGAGTACGCCCAGGTCATCGAGCTGGATGCCAACGACATCACGCCCATGGTGGCCACGCCGGGCGACCCGGGCAACGGCAAGTACGTCCGCGAGCTGGGGGCGCCGGTGGCGGTCGAGATCGCTTACGGCGGAACCTGCACCGCGGGGAAGAATGAGGACATGGATATGTACGCGCGCGTCCTGGCCGACGCCCTGCGCCAGGGCAAGCGCGTGGCTTCGTCGGTGAAGTTCTACATCCAGTTCGGCTCGCAGGAGACGCGCGAGTACTGCATCCGGCAGGGGTATCTGGAGGTCTTCCAGAAGGCGGGAGCCATCGTCATCGAGCCCAGTTGCGGCGCCTGCATCAATGCCGGCCCGGGCGTCTCCACCCGGCCGGACCAGGTGGTGATCAGCGCGCAGAACCGCAACTTCCCCGGGCGCAGTGGTCCCGGGCAGATGTACCTGGCCAGCCCGCTGACCGTTGCCGCCAGCGCCGTGGCGGGCCGCATCGTCGAATACGAACCCTCTGAAACCCGCGAGCTGGCTGGCGCCGCCCGTTGAGCGCTCAATTTCCCTTGCGCCGTGGCCGTTTGTGTATTATTTAAGGTTGGCACGTACCTCATAATCCCGGCAGTCATGGAGAATCCAAATTTATGGCTTATGTGATCGCGGAACCCTGCATCGGTACCAAGGACATGGCCTGCGTGGACGCCTGTCCCGTGGATTGCATCCACCCCAAGAAGGACGACCCCAAGAACCCTGCCGAGGAGATGCTGTACATCGATCCAGTGGAGTGCATTGACTGCGGGGCCTGCGTGCCGGTGTGCCCGGTCTCGGCCATCTTCGCCCTCGACGACCTGCCGGAAAAATGGAAGGCTTTCACCGAGCGCAACGCCAAGTACTTCGGCCGCTAGACGCGAGCACCGAACTTTCGCGCGCAACCTTGCCCGGGGCTGCGCGTTCCTGTTTTGCAATGAACATCGAGACCATCCGCCGCATCTGCCTGTCTCTGCCCCACGTGGAAGAGGACGTGAAGTGGGGGCACGACCTGTGCTTCCTCGTCGGGCGCAAGATGTTCTGCGTGCTGAACCTGGAGCCGCAGCGCGGGGACCGCTCGCGGGTGGCCTTCAAGGCGACGCCGGAAGAATTCGCCGAACTCACAGAGCGCGAGGGCGTGATCCCCGCACCTTACATGGCGCGCAATCACTGGGTCTCGCTCGAGGAATACGGCACTCTGCCCTGGCGCGAGTTGCAGGAGCGCATCGCCCGCTCCTACGAGCTGGTGAAGGCGACTCTTCCCAAAAAGCTGCAGGCGGCGCTCGGCGCTCCGCCGCCAACGAAGAAGGCGGCCCGCCCGCGGCTTTCCAAGCGCGGATAGCTCCGATACAATCGCTGTTCGCTCACGTTTCACGCCGCTCGTCCGGTAGGCTTCATGGCAATCAAGCAGTCGGAGGCGATCGTGCTGCGCAGCTATCCGCTGCGCGAGGCCGACCTGCTGGTCGCGTTCTTTACCCGGGCGGAGGGCAAGGTGCGGGGAGTGGCGCGGGCCGCCAAGAAGTCCAAGCGGCGGTTTGGAGGCGCGCTTGAGCCGCTGACTTACGTGCGCGTCTGGTACGAGGACCGCGAGCGGCAGGAACTGGCGCGGGTGGATTCCTGCGAGGTGCTGGAGTCTCCCCTGGCCGACCGCGTGGATTACCCCAGGGCCGTGGCGCTGGGCTACGTGGCCGAGGTGCTGGAGCAGCTGCTGCCGGAGCGCGAGGCGAGCGACGCCATGTTCCGGCTGGCGCTCTCCGTGCTCGGACAACTGCGCGCCGGGGCCATCTGGATGCCGCTGACCTACTTCGACCTGTGGGTGGTGCGGCTGACCGGCCTGCTGCCGGAGCTGGGGGTATGCATCGCCTGTGGCACGGCGCTGAACGGGCACCGGGCGTATTTTCACCCGCTGGCCGACGGCCTGATGTGCGCCGCCGACAAGCGGCTGGCGTCGTCGGAGATGTCGAAGGAATCGCGGACGGTGGCGGCGGAGATGTTCCGCGCGCCCATCGAGCAGTTTGCGGGGGCGCCCTGGCCGCGCCAGCGCGCCGCCGAGTTGCGCAAGTTCCTGGAGCAGCGCATCGAGCTGCATCTGGAGAAGAAGCTGGTGACCGGGACGATGCTGGAGAAGCTGGAATAGAAAGATGATTGCATTCAACCACGGAGGCACGGAGACACGGAGGAATTCATTTATTGTTACCCTCCGTGCCCCCGTGTCTCCGTGGTGGAAAGAGACAGCTTGAAGCCGAGCGCGCCCACATTCCAGGATCTCATCCTGAATCTGCAAAGATTTTGGGCGGAGCATGGCTGCATCCTGCAGCAGCCGTATGACCTCGAAATCGGCGCGGGGACGATGGCGCCGGAAACTTTTCTGCGCGTGCTCGGACCCAAAGCCTACAACGTCGCCTACGTGCAGCCGTCGCGGCGTCCGGCAGACGGACGCTACGGCGACAATCCCAACCGCCTCTACAAGCACACGCAGTTGCAGGTCATCCTGAAGCCGCCGCCGGAGAATGTGCAGGCACTCTATCTGGAATCGCTTGGCGCCGTGGGCATCGACTTGCGCCAGCATGACATCAAGTTCGAGGAAGACAACTGGGAGTCGCCCACGCTCGGCGCCTGGGGCATCGGATGGCAGGTGATGCTCGACGGACTGGAGGTCACGCAGTTCACCTACTTCCAGCAGTGCGGCGGCGTGGACCTGGATCCCATCTCGGCGGAATTGACGTATGGACTGGAGCGCATCGCGGCGTTCCTCCAGGACGTGGATTCGGTCTACGACATCACGTGGGCGCCGGGAGTGAAGTACAGCGACGTTCGCCACGCCGAGGAAAAGCAGTTCTCCGTCTACAACTTCGAGTCCGCCGATGTGGAGAAGACCTGGGAGCATCTTCGCCTCTATGAAGCGGAGTGCAAGGCGCTGTTGGGCGGGAGCGCGACCCTTGCCGCCTTCGACCTTTGCCTGAAGTGTTCGCACCTGTTCAATATCCTGGATTCGCGGGGCGCGATATCCGTCACCGAGCGCGTGGGCGTCATCGCGCGCATCCGCAATCTTGCCGTGGGCGTGGCCAAGGCCTACCTGAAGCAGGGGGAAGCGAAGGCGGTCTGACTTTTTGACACCCTGGGGCTTCAGCCCCAGGGTGTCGGATCTGAAAATGGACTTTTTGCTCGAGATCGGTTGCGAAGAAATCCCCGCCCGCATGCTGGCGGAGGCGGAAGCCGTGCTGGGCGCGCGCGTCGCCAAGTTGCTCGCCGATCAGAAGCTCGATCCGGGCACAGCGAAGACCGCAACCTACTCCACGCCGCGGCGGCTTGCGGTTTTGTGCAGCGGACTTCTGGCCTCGCAAGCGGATGTGAATCAGCAACTTACAGGGCCGGCTGTGAATATTGGGTTTAAGGATGGCTCGCCCACCCCGGCGGCGCACGCTTTCGCCAAAAAAGCCGGAGTGGAGGTCGGCGCTTTGGAGAGGATCAAGACGCCGAAAGGCGAGTACCTGGCGGCGAAGGTAGTCACGAAGGGGCGCCGCGCGGCGCAGGTGCTGGCAGAGGCGCTGCCCGAGGTGATCGGCGGCCTGCACTGGCCCAAAGCGATGTACTGGCGCGGGGGCGCGCCGGAGAGATTCGTCCGGCCGGTGCGCTGGCTGGTGGCACTGCTCGATGGCGAGGTGGTGCCGCTGGAGTTCGCGGGAGTGCGCGCGGGGAAGGAGTCGGCTGGACATCGCATCCTCTCGCAGGGAGCAGCCGCCATCCCCACTCCCGCTCAATATAAGGACGCGCTGGCGGGGGCGCACGTGCTCGCCGACCCCAAAGAGCGCGAGCAGAAGGTCCGCAAAGCGCTCGATGAGCTGACGCGCTCGGTCCCCGGCGCGCGCTGGCGCGAAGATGCCGCGCTGCTCGCGACCGTGGTGAACCTGACGGAGTTTCCTTCCGCCGTGCTGGGGAACTTCGACAAGGAATTCCTGGCGCTGCCGGAAGAAGTCCTGGTGACGGTGATGC
>CBRAFF010000180.1:0-4299 GCA_967755155.1 uncultured bacterium | reverse complement strand
ACCTGCCCGAACCAGCCGCTGGTCTGCGAGGCGTAGATGCGATCGGGATCGGCGGGCGAGCCCTTCAGGTGATACAGCTCCCAGCCCGCGAAGTGCGGGCCCTCGACCTCCCACTTTTTTCGCGTGCCGTCCGACGTCAGGATGAACGCGCCCTTGCGTGTGCCCACCAGTACCCGTACCTTG
The DNA here is from genome assembly GCA_967755155.1 of uncultured bacterium. GTDB lineage: Bacteria > Acidobacteriota > Terriglobia > Terriglobales > Acidobacteriaceae > DASYVL01. The sequence goes on along the minus strand of CBRAFF010000180.1, from coordinate 4,116 downwards.
CTCATCTCGCCCTCCCTCCAATGAATGACTGCCTTATCCCACGTTAGCGGCCAAAAGCAGGCCGCGAACGTGGGGCACCCTGCGCCTGCGAACGCGGGGCACCCTGCGAACGTGGGGACCGTGCGCGCTCAGGCGTCCACCAGCACCTTGAATCCGCCGTAGCTCATCTTCTTCATGTCGAACGGCATCTTCTTCATGCTCATCATGGATGCCAGGCGCGGGTCCTTCATCACTTTAGCGTTGACGCGGTCGCGGTGGCTTCGGGATTTGAAGACGATATATGAGAAGACCACCATCTCGCTGGGCTTGGCCCTCATCATGCGCGGGAAGGGAACCCCGAACTTCACCTTGAGGTCATCGCCCGCGCACTCCTTGTAGTCGAGGGCGCCGTGGGAGCGCCATACCTTGCCCCCCGTGCGGGCCATGCGCAGGTAGGCCGCCCGGTTCTTCTTGGGTACCAACAGGACAAAACAATCCACGTAGCTCATGTTCGTTTTCCCCTCCTCAGTATCCCTTAGATTCTACAACCCGGCTCAGGGTGCTTCACCCTCGGGCCTCGCGGTCTTCGGGGCACAAGAGTGGAAGGAAGAGTCCAGGCGTCTCAGGGGTGTGGTTGGTGGCGTCAGGCGCTGGCGGCGGATTCCACGTCGTGGCCGTTGAGCAGGGAAAAGTCCAGGATCTTGGCGGCGAAGGCGGGGGCCGGCACCCTCTCTTTGGCCTTGGCCAGGCGGACCACCTCGGCCTTGCACAGGACCTCGGGAGTCTGGCGGCCCGCCCACTCCACCGGCAGGGTGAGGGTGATCTCGATCTGGGCGCGGGCGGGCAGCGCCTGGTCGGCGTGGAAGAGCAGGCCGGAGCGGCTCACGTTTTCCAGGGCGCCTGAGTACCAGTGGTCCTCGCCGGCGATGCGGTAGCGCAGCGGCAGGTGGACGGTGAAGCGCGGCGCCGGCCCGCTGGATTCGTCGTGCGCCGGCCAGGGCTCCACCCGTCCGACCGCGGCCGGCTTGTTCGGCCAGCGCCTCTCGGGACTGGTGGAGACGCGGTTCAGCACCTCGCGCACCTTGTGGGTGAGCGCGTTCAGGGTGAAGGGCTTCTGCAGGTACATGGCGCCGGCTTCCAGCGTGCCGTTCTGGATGATGGCGTTCTCGGGATAGCCGGACATGAACAGCACCCGCATCTCCGGCCGCCAGGAAAGGCGCTGCCAGAGTTCGCGTCCGTCCATCCCGGGCATGACCACGTCGGTGAGCAGCAGGTGGATGGGGCCCAGGTGGGAGTGGGCGGCCTGCAAGGCCTCATCGCCGTTCTTGGCTTCGAGCACGGAGTAGCCGCGGATCTCCAGGAACTCGCGGGCCACGCGGCGCACGCCCTCTTCATCCTCCACCAGCAGCACGGTTTCCATGCCCTGCGAGTCCCCCGCCAGGACGGCTTCCGGCTGCAGTGCCGCGTCCGCTCCCTCCGCCAGCGGCAGGTAGACCTTAAAGGTGGTGCCGCGTCCCAGTTCGCTGTACACCCACACGTAGCCGCCGCTCTGCTTGACGATGCCGTAGACGGTGGAGAGGCCCAGCCCCGTGCCCTTGCCCTTTTCCTTGGTGGTGAAGAACGGCTCGAAGATGTGGGACTGGGTCTCGGCGTCCATGCCGGCGCCGGTATCGGTGACGGCCAGCATGGCGTAGCGGCCGGCCCCGGCGGGGGGATGCAGCCGGGCGTACTCCTGGTCGAACTCGACCACGCCGGTCTCGATGGTCAGCCGGCCGCCCGTGGGCATGGCGTCGCGGGCGTTGACCGCCAGGTTCATGATGACCTGCTCCAGTTGGCTGGGGTCGGCCTTGGCGCGGATGGGTTCCAGGCTGGGCACGATCACCAGGTCCACGTCTTCGCCCACCAGCCGCGGCAGCATGCGTCCCAGGTCGCTGACCGCGGCGTTCAAGTCCAGCACCTTGGGCGCCAGCACCTGCTTGCGGCTGAAGGCCAGAAGCTGCTGGGTGAGGGAGGTGGCGCGCTGCGCTGCCTTGCGCACGCCCTCCATGTTGTGCTGCAAGGGATGTCCGGGGCCCAACTCGTCCTGCACCAGCTCGGAATACCCGGAGATGACCATGAGCAGGTTGTTGAAGTCGTGGGCGATGCCGCCGGCCAGGCGCCCGACGGCCTCCATCTTCTGCGACTGGCGAAACTGCTGCTCCAGGGCGCGCTGCTCGCTCAGGTTCTCAGCATAGATCTCCAGGCCCTCGCCCCCGTTGCGCACCGGGCGGCCGGAGAGCCGCACCGTGATCTGGCCGCCGTCTTTGCGCTTCCACGCGGCCTCCACCCCGCTGAACTTCTCCCGCGACTGGAAGCGCTCGAGCGCGTTCACGTATTGCTCGGGGTCGGCATAGATGGCGGCGAAGGAGCGCGCCTCCAGCAACTCTTCGGCGCTGGCGTAGCCCAGCATCTCGGCCAGCGCCGGGTTCACGTCCAGCAGCTCGCCATACAGGTTGGAGCGGCAGATGCCGTAGGGAGCGTGCTCCACCAGGGAGCGGAAGTTGTGCTCCGAGCGCCCCAGGGCCTCCTCGGCGCCGCGGCGCTTGTTGATGTCCATGGCGATGCCCAGCACGCGCTCCGGCTCTCCCGACGGCCCGGCCAGCACCTGCCCGCGCAACTCCACCCAGTGGCTGAGGCCCTCCGGGCTTACCACCCGGCATTCCAGTTCGTATTCGGAGCGGTCGAGGATGGCCAGTTGCAAGGTCCGACGCACCCTCTCCCGGTCCTCGGGGTGCACCTGCTCCATCCAGCCTTCGAAGCTCTGGTCGGTCACCACGTCCTGCAACACGGTGAGTTCCTCCGCCCACAAGACCTTGCCCGAGCCGATCTTCCACTCGAAGGCGGCGATGCCGGCGGAGCGCTGGGCGCGGCTGAAGAGTTCCCGGCTGAAGCGCAGCGCCTCCTGCGTGGAGTGCAGCGCGGCCATGAAGGCGCAGATGATGAGGGCGGAGAGCGCGAACAGGCCCAGGTGGATGGCGTACTGCTTCTCCGGGGCGGGCGAGCCGGGGGGCGGCAGCACCAGGAAGGCGTTGGCCAGGACGCTGGCCACGGTGGCCAGCAGGCCCGCCTTCCATCCTCCGTACCAGGCGCTGACCATGACCGCCACGGCAAAGAACAGCATGAAGACGTCGCCGGTGCCGTGCAGCAGCAGAGTGGCGGCCAGAGCCAGGCCGGTGGCGGCCAAAGCCACGCCATAGCCGACCCATCCCCGGCTGCGGGGTGGGGTCAGCGCGCTCTCCGATGCCGCCCGACGAAGCAACATTCTGCCCGCCTTACACTCCCTTAGGATGCTATTCGGAAGATTGCCGGCAGGGTAATTACCGAGGTCTAGTGGACACTGTCCCCTGGGACAGGGGTCCAAAGTGCGGGGGGGTAAGTGGCTTGGTGACAAGCGATTGGCGCGGTTGCGCCGAGGGTTCCCAAAAGACTTACTTGTTAACCTTCGAGGTGGCGTCCTAGAATCGCCGGGACGGCAAGGCTGGAAAGCCCGGGGACGGAGGAGTGCGCCGCGGGCGAGCAGTCAGGGAAGGGGCAGGCACGGGGTGCGGATCGAAGAGACATTCGCGGCGAAGGTGGAGAACATCGAGCCCATGGTGCAGCGGGTGACGGACCTGGCGCGCGAGCTCCACTGCGACGAGGGCAAGGACATGGAGATCGGCCTGGCGCTGCAGGAGGCGCTGGCCAACGCCATCGTCCACGGTTGCCAGAGCGATCCCGCCAAGACCGTCACCTGCCGGGTGGAATTTCCCCAGCCCGCCCAGATGCTCATCGTGGTGCGCGACTCCGGCCCCGGCTTCGAGCCCAAGGAGGTCGCCAATCCCCTGGGCGTCGAAGGGCTGCAATCGGACCACGGGCGCGGCATCCTCCTGATCCGCGGCCTGATGGACGAGGCGCACTACGAGCGTGGCGGCACGGAACTGCACATGATGGTGGCGCTGCAGGGCGGTCAGCCGCGGTAGGTCAGCTCGACGATGGTCACATCGTCCGAGAAGGGGTGGCCCTTACAGAATTCCTGCACGGCGGCGAAGATGTTCTCGAAGGGTGACGTGGCCACCGCCGCTTTCTCCATGCGCTCGTCGCCGAAGAAGTCGTGCTCGG